>AEPR01000702.1 GCA_000195205.2 Oxalobacteraceae bacterium IMCC9480
CCGGTGGATTTTTTGTACCAGTCATAGATGCGTCCGACGAACGGCGAGATCAACCGTGCGCCCGCATCGGCACAGGCGATGGCTTGCGGCAGCGAAAACAGTAGCGTCATGTTGCAGCGGATCTGGTCGCGTTCGAGGATTTCGGCAGCGCGTATGCCTTCCCAGGTCGAGGCGATCTTGATCAGCACGCGCTCGCGCGGGATGCCGGCGGCTTCATACAAGGCGATCAAGTGACGGCCCTTGGCAACGATGCCGGCGGTGTCGAAGGACAGGCGGGCATCGGTTTCGGTCGAGACGCGCCCGGGAATGAGCTTGAGGATTTCGGCGCCGAACGCTACCAGCAGATGGTCGACGATGCCGGCAGTGGACTTGTCGGCGTGATCGCGCACGGCCTGCTCGAGCAGGTGGCGGTAGGAGTCTTTTTGAACGGCTTTCAGGATCAGCGACGGATTGGTCGTGGCGTCCTGCGGAGCGAAGCTGGCGATGCTCTGGAAATCGCCGGTGTCGGCGACGATGGTGGTGAACTGCTTGAGTTGTTCGAGTTGGTTCATGAGCGCATTCAATGAGTGGTCGACAAGTTTTCCATTGTACTCAGTCCGTGCAGGGCACAGCCCGCAGGTCGGTCACCGACTGCAGCGCGGCATTCCAGTCGGCCAGAAAACGCGGCATCCCGAAGCATTCGCGGGCGCGTCGTTGCGCGCCGCGTCCGAGCGCAAAGGCATAGGGCGGGTTGTCCAGCAGTTCCTGCATGTGGGCCGCGAGCTTGTCGATGTCGGTGTCGACGTAACCCGATATGCCATTCTGGATCAGGCTGGTCATCGCGCCGCTGGCCAGGCCGATGACCGGCATGCCGCTCATCATGCCGGCGATGACGCCGCGATCCAGTGTGTGGCCATGCCCCGGATGGAACAGGAAGCGATAGTGCGTCGCGATAGCGGGCAGTCGCAGTGCCGGGTAATCCTGTCCGGCGGCAGCGCGGCAGCGCGTGGGGACAATGTCCAGAGGAATGCGCTGGCATAGTCGCCGGTAGATATCATTGCCGGAACGCCGGCCGGACTGCGACCACAAGGTATTGCCAAGCACCACGCCGCAGGGGCGCTCGCCATCGTATTCGCGATCGGGTGAGGGCACCATGCCCTGGTCGATGACACGGATGGTTTGTTGGCCGTTATCCCACATCAAGGCATTGCGGGCAGTCACATGTACCAGCAGCACGTCCGGATCGTCGACCGGATGGCGCCGGCTGCCCGCGTGCCCGCAGGGCGCGGCATGTTCGACATAGATGCGTGGCAGGCGTCGCTGTGCCGCCGTCAGATAGCGGTGTTGCTCCTCCAGATAGTGTTCGCGCCGGTGAAACAGGATGCAGTCGAACTGCCCGGCATTGGCCTTGCTGGCCGGTAGCGCACGGATGTTGCTGCGTGATGGCCAGCCGTGGTCGGGACTATCCCGGTCAGTCATCAGATAGAACTGGTGCGGTAGCTGGCTCAGCGCATGCAGGTAGTTGCCCTGTGCCTGCCAGGTGAGGATGCGCAGTGGACGCATGCGGGATTCGCTTTCGGAAAACGGGGCTGTGCCGGAAGTGACTGCGGGAGCTTAGAGCGACGGCGGTAGTTTTGTTTGTGCTGGCGCAATCGTTGTGCACCTAGTCCGCACTGTGTCGCTTACAAGCCGCACACTTTGTCTCGCTTGCATTCTCGCGAGATCAACGACGGCGAATTTAGTCGGAACTTCGCGCGATTGATCTCTTCCCTCAATGGGATTAGTGATCACCTTGCAAGCAGCCATCCCCGGCACTTTCGTTCATTTTTTTCTTTTGGAGAACAACATGGCAGAGCAAAACGGTTCGATGCAATTTAGTGGTGAGGTCGGTCAGTCGCGGTCCCCGTCCCCGGCGACATCCCCATCCGGCTCCATGCCGGCACCGCTCGCGCAAGCGTGGGCGCAACCTGCACAGTTGCTGTCGCAGCTGTCGACGGCGTTCGGGCAGATGCCGGTTCGCATGCTGGAGCAGGAAGCCAGCATGCTGCAAAAATCCTTTGCCTCACCCCGGCAGTGGTTGCCGAATGTATTCAATGCGTGGGAAGAGCCGCTCGTGATGATGCGCAAACTGGCCGAAGACATGGATCAGTACGCCAACCGCATGATGCAGGGGCCACTGGCCGGCAGCGGCCAGCGGTCCCTGCCGGCAACGCCGCACTGGACACCAACCGTCGATGTCTCGCATCGCGGCAACGAGATCGTGATCTGCGCCGATTTACCCGGATTAACGCGTGAGGACGTGCACTTGCAGATGCACGAAGACCGCTTGACGATCGAAGGCGAACGGCATGCAGAGAGTAGCCGGCAAGTCGATGGCTATCATCGTACCGAGCGGATGCAGGGGCGTTTTTCGCGCTCGATTCCGCTGCCGGAAGGAGTCGATCCGCAGTCGGCCCGCGCCAGCATGCGCGACGGTGTGCTGGAGATCATCGTGCCGCTGCAAACCCGCCAGCAGGGCGTGCGGCTGGAAATCAGCGAGGCCGGCGAGGAAGGGCAGAGGGAGCACAAGGCAGAGCAGTCGGCGGCACGTCGTGAGCAGTCACAAGCACCACAGCCGCAACGCCAGAATGCGGGTGCAGCGCCGCGTTCCGAGGTGAAAGCCTGATAGGGAATTCTTGTTGATCGCATGGCGCGGACGGGGGCATCACTGCCCCGTGTCGCGCCATGCCGGACGTCAATCAGGCAGCGAGCCTGCCGCCCATCTTGCAGCCATCGAGCAGGAACGACAGGCCGACCACGAGCACCAGTTCGCCCTCGGCCGAGCGGGCCGTGCCGGTGATGCCTTGCACCGATAGTGCGGTCAGCGGCTTGATGACCATCTCAGCCGTGCCTTCGACTTTTTCGACGGCAAGAATGTACGGGCTCGGTGCCGCGATGACGATGCCGACGCGCTCCGGACCCGGCGTGTAGCCGAGGATGGCGGCCAGCGAACGCACCGGCAACGGTTGTCCCTGGTCACGCAGGACCGGCGCACCACCGACTTCCATGTAAGTTTCCGGCAATTCGACGACCCGCTGCACGACCGCCATCGGCATCGCCAGCGCGGCGTCGGCGGTACGTACCAGCATCGTCGGCACGATCGACAGCTCGATCGGCAGGCGGATCGAAAACCGCGTGCCGCTGCCAAGTGCCGAATCGATGCTGATCGCGCCACGATGTTTTTCGACCGCGGTCTTGACGACATCCATGCCAACGCCACGACCCGAGACGCTGGACGCCACATCCTTGGTCGAGAAACCCGGCAGAAACACCAGCTGATAGGCTTCTTGGTCGGTTTGCGCTGCGCTGTCGCTGATGAGACCTTTCGAGACCGCCTTGCGACGCAGTTCGGCCGCATTGAGTCCCTTGCCGTCATCGCCCAGCACGATCATGACGCTATTGGCTTCCTGCCAGGCTTTGAGCGAAATGATGGCGCGCGACGACTTGCCCAGCGCGGCGCGGTCGACCGCGCTTTCGATGCCGTGATCGAGCGCATTGCGCAGCATGTGGACCAGCGGGTCGTAGAGGCTGTCGACCACCACGCGATCGACTTCGGTCTCGGCACCTTCGATGACCAGTTCGACATCCTTGCCGAGATCCTTGGCCAGTTCGCGCACCAGGCGCGGGAATTTCTGGAACAGGCGACCGACCGGCTGCATCCGCGTCGACAGCGTCGCGCGTTGCAGTTCGGTCGAATAGCGCGACGCCCGATTAAGGGTTTCGGTCAGGCTGACCATCAGCGCGGCGGCGGCACCATCGAACTTGAATTGCTGGAGTTTTTCCAGCAGCACGCTGGCCTGGTTGGCCGCCTGCACCGATTCACCGGCCACTTCGAGCAGTGCATCAAGCTTGACCGCATCGACGCGAATGCTGTCTTCCTTGATCGAGGCGACCATCGGTTTTTCACCGGCAGCCGGGGCTGAGGCCGGTGCGATGGCAGCAGCAGCCGCCGCCATCGCGACGGCGGCGACGGCAGGGACATGCACCGCGGCGACCGGTGCCGCACCGGGCACGACGGCGGCGTACAGCGCCTCCCAGTCTAGCGCGCCATTGCTGCTTGTTGCTGCGACGGCGATGGTGGCGGCCGCCGTGACCGCGACCATGGCGGCAAGCGGCGCAGGCTCGGCCACCGCTTTGCCTTCAATGGCCTGGGTCAGGATGTTTTCGAGCGCGGCGGGCATCGCCGACAGGCTCTCGGGACGCGCACCATTGGCCAGTTCGGTCAGTTGGTCGGCCACGAAACCGCTGGCTTGCAGCGCCGCTTCGATGGCCAGTGGCGTCACCGGTGCCGCGCCGGTACGCAACGCATCGAACAGGTTTTCCGTCAAGTGGCAGGCCGAGACCATCGCCGGCAGGCTCATGAATCCGGCACCGCCCTTGATCGTATGAAATGACCGGAAGACCGCGTTCAGGGTTTCCTTGTCGTTCGGCCGTCGCTCCAGTGTCAGCAGATGCTCTTCCACGTTGGTCGCTAGTTCCAGCGCCTCGATCACGAAATCCTTCAGCATGTCTTCCATCAGAAGCCCAATCCATCCAGGAGACTATCGACATCGTCCTGCTGCATGGCGACGCCGACGATGGCCGGGCCTTGCATCAGATCGCTCTCTTTTTCCTCGCGGCGTTCCTTGAGCAGCTCCGGCGGCGCGTTGTCGCGCAGCAGTTGCGCCAGCTCGATCTCGACCTTCTGCGTGATGACGACGATTTTTTTGATGAGCTGGCCGGTGATGTCCTGGAAGTCCTGCGCCATCATGATTTCGAGCAGGCGGGCTTTTTCGGTATCGGTGTTGGTCAGGACGGTGCCGGCAAAGCTGCGCGAGTCGGCAGCCAGCACCTTGAATTCGTCGACGCTGAGCTTGCCGTCGTACAGCTGGGTCCAGCGGCTGTCCATGTCGCGGGCCTGCTTGGCCAGCGCGTCTTGCGCCGGCATGCCTTCGTCGATGGTGTTGAGCACTTTGTTGGCGGCCTGCTCGGTCAGCGTGGCGATGTATTCGAGGCGGTCCTGCGCATCGGTGATCTGCGATGTGGCGACGTGCAGTGTGCGGTCGTAGCCCAGTTCGCGCAGCGAGTCGTGCAGCAGCCGGACGATGCCGCCGAGGCGTTCGAACATCGGATTGTCGGAAGTTCTCGACTGCGTGGCGTCGTGTTCCGGCTGTTCTTGTTCTTGTGAAATCTTGGCCCCGGTGGTGGCCGGTGCGGTCGTCGCTTCCGGTTCCGGGTCAGCAAGGGTGGCGGTCCGTTGTGCGGCTACTTCTTCAAACAGCGCATCGAAATCATCTGACATGGCCGGTACTTCCCTGATTGGTTGTGTGTCGATCCGTTTGCGGCAGCGCCTGGCGCTGCGGGAATCGGGACGGTCATGCGTGGCAGAGGGTTCCTTGCCAGCCCCATGAATGTCACGATAATACCCAATAACCGGAGCCGCAAGGAACGTAACTGGCACAAAAAGCTTACATCCGAGCAATTCCGGTCTTTTGTCCACATTGCCAATTTGAAAGGCGTTGATTGACGCTGCTCTTGGCAAACGACTACACTGGCGGCGTTTTGGTGCCCGCGCGTCGTTTCCGATGCGCAGTTAAACGGGAAACACGCGTTCATCATGAACAGGCGTGTGCTGCCCCCGCAACGGTAAACAAGCGCAGAAATGATTTCTGCCGGCCGCATGTCAACACCACTGTGCAACGCTGCATGGGAAGGTGATGCGGTTCGACTTGGGAGCCCGGATACCGGCCAGGACAGGTGGAAACGCAGCATCGGAAAAGTCCGCTCTGCTGCATTTCTGATTAACCGCGCCTGCGGGGAAGCTGGCGTGGTGCTCCCTTGCTTGATTGCCTCACATGCCCATTTTTTACCGCTCCACATCCCGTGTTTCTGCACGGGCGCTGACCTTTGTCTCTCTGGTTTCTGTCGCCGCCGGCGCGCTCGCCGACACCAGCATGCCGCCGGTCGTCGTGACCGCAGCCCGCATCGAGCAAAGCCAGACCGATGCCTTGCCGCACACCACCGTCATCTCCAGCGACACCATCCGCAACAGCCAGGCGATGGATGTGCTGACCCTGCTGCGCAATGAAGCCGGCCTGCAATTTACCCAGAGCGGCGGACCGGGGCAGCTGGCCTCGTTTTTCCTGCGCGGTGCCGCGCCCAGCCAGACCCTGATCCTGATTGACGGCGTGCCGGTGCGGCGCGAAGGCTTCTCGGGGTCGGCCGCGATCGAGCACATCCTGCCGGAGCAGGTCGACCACATCGAAATCGTGCGCGGCAATGTCTCGGCGATTTACGGTTCGGGTGCCATTGGCGGCGTGATCCAGATTTTTACCCGGCGCGGCGACCGCACGCCGGTCATCGGTGCCACCGTCGAAGCCGGTTCGCGCGGCACCATCAATGTCACCGGCGACATCGCCGGCCAGAGCGACGGCACGCGCTATGCAGTGACTGCAGCGCGCTTTCGGACCGATGGTTTTTCAGCGATGAATCACGCCCAGTTCCCGAATGAAAATCCGGACAAGAACGGCTACGACAACACCAGCGCCTCGGTGTCGCTATCGCAGCAATGGGCCAAAGGGCACGAAGCCGGTATCCGCCTGTATGCCAACGAAGGCAATTTCACGTATGACGGTGGCGGCTTCGGTGCACCGACCGACATCAACAAGGGCACGTCGAAGCAGCAATCGCTGGCGCTGTTTTCGCGCGACCAGCTGACATCGTCGTGGGTGTCCAACCTGACGCTGTCGCAGACCCGCCTGAGCAATCGCAATATCTCGATCAGTGCCTTCGGCTACGACAGCCGGTACGACAGTACCGCCAATCTGCTGCAATGGAGTAATGAGATCTCGCTCACGCCGGGCTGGACATTGACCGCCGGTGTTGACCTGGGCCATGAAAAAGCCGACGTCAGCAATGATGACGGCTTTGCCATCACGCGCAACGCGCCATCGCGCTCGAGCTCCAGCGTCTACGCCGGTATCAGCGGCAAGATCGATGCCCATCAGCTGCAAGCCAACGTGCGCCACGACCAGGTCGACGGCTCCGGTTCGAAGACCACCGGCTATCTTGGCTATGGCTATGAACTGACCCCGGCGCTCAAGCTGATCGCCAGCGCGTCGACGGCTTTCAATGCGCCGACACTGGCGCAAGTCTATGACCCCGACAACGGCAACGCCAATCTGAAGCCCGAAACCTCGCGCTCGGTCGAGGCCGGTGCGCAATACGCGCTCGCCGGCACACTGGTGCGCGCCACGGTATTCAAGACCCGCACCAAAGACCAGTTCGGCATCGATCCGGATAACTGCTTCAGCGGTGCCTATCCGTTCGGCTGCCCGACCTTCAACATTGCGCAGGCTAGCAATCAGGGTGTCGAACTCAGTGCCAGCGGCAAGCTCGCCAGCGTCGACCTGAAAACCAGTCTGACATTGCAAGAGCCGGTCGACGATGCGACCAAGCAGATTCTGATCCGCCGTGCCCGCACGCTGGCGTCGGTATCGGCCGCCCAGGCGTTTGGTGCCTTGCGGGTCGGTGCCGACGTCCAGTACAGCGGTAACCGCAACGACGGCAGCCGGTCCCTCGGCGGCTATGTGCTGGCCAACCTGAACGCGCGTTACGCGTTGTCGAAATCGGTCTCGCTGTTCGCCCGGGTCGACAACCTGTTCGACCGCGATTACCAGACGATCTATGGCTACAACCAGCCGCCACGCGGTGTGTTCGCCGGCTTGCGCTGGCAGCAATGAGGCAGCAGTGACTAGCGGCTCGCAGCGCGCCTGGCTGATCCTGTTGTCGATGGCGGCGCTCGCTGCCCTCGCACTGGGGGCAGCGGTCGCCTGCGGCAGCACCGGCTGCTTTGCCGGCTCGGCCGATATTGTCTGGGCCTTGCGCCTGCCGCGCGCGCTGTCGGCGTTCGCGGTCGGTGGTTTGCTGGCGCTGGCCGGTGCGTTGATGCAGGTCTTGCTGCGCAATCCGCTGGCCGATCCGTATGTGCTGGGCGTGTCCGGCGGTGCGGCCGCCGGCGCGATGAGCGCGATGTTGCTGGCGCCTGCCGCGCTGCTGGCCTGGAGCGCACATGTCGGTGCGCTGGCCGGTGCGCTGCTGGCGACCGGCTTGCTGTTTGGTTTGGCCCGGGGCGCGCTGTTGCGCTTGTCGGGTAGTGTTTCCGGAATTCGTCTGATCCTGACCGGCGTGATGATTGCCGCCGGTTTTGGTGCTTGCATGACCTTGATCCTGACCCTCGCGCCGGACGCGCGCTTGCGCGGGATGATCTTCTGGCTGATGGGTGACCTTGATAATAATTTGCTGTACGCGCCGGCTTGCATCGCGCTGTTGCTGGCAGTGATCTGGTCGTGCGCCAATGCGGCACGGCTCAATGTGCTCGCGCATGGCGATGCTGCCGCGCAGTTGCTGGGCGTGCCGGTGCTGCGCCTGCGTGCGCTGACTTTGCTGGTGGCCTCGGTGGCGACGGCGGCGGCGGTGGCAGTGGCCGGCACGATCGGTTTTGTCGGGCTGGTCGTGCCGCACGCATTGCGACTGCTGTTTGGCAATGACCAGCGACTGCTGTTGCCGGCCTGTGCGCTCGGTGGCGGCATCGCGCTGGTGTTGGCTGATTTGCTGGCGCGCACCATCGTCGCGCCGACCCAGCTGCCGGTCGGCGTGATCACTGCGCTGGTCGGCGTGCCGGTGTTTCTGTTCCTGCTGCAGCGGGGGCGGGCGTGAATTCCCTCCAGGCTGAACATGTCAGTATCACCATCGGCGGGCGAACCCTGATCCGCGCGCTCGACTGGCAAGTCAGTCCGGGCCAGTTCTGGTGCGTGCTCGGCCGCAATGGCGTCGGCAAGACCAGCCTGCTGCACACGATCGCCGGCTTGCTGCGACCGTCAGCCGGCCGGGTGCTGATCGACGACGTGGCGTTGCCGGCGATTCCTGCGCTGGCGCTGGCACGCTTGCGCGGGCTGATGCCGCAACAGCATGTCGATGCGTTTTCGATGTCGGTGCTCGAGACGGTGCTGATCGGTCGCACGCCGTACCGCATCGGGCGCGGCTGGGATACCGAGGCCGATATCGCTGCGGCCCGTGCGGCGCTCGATAGCGTCGATCTGGGCGGCCGCGCTGGTAGCGACGTGCTGCAGTTATCGGGCGGTGAGCGCCAGCGTGTCGCGCTGGCCACGCTGCTGGTGCAGGCACCGGCGATCATGTTGCTCGACGAGCCGACCGCGCATCAGGATGTGGCGCATCAGCTGGCAATGCTGGCACTGGTACGCCAGCTCAGCGAGCGGCATGCGGTGGTGATGAACTGCCACGACATCAATCTGGCGGCGCGCTTTGCGACCCACGTGCTGGTGCTGGGCGCGGATCGTAGCTGGAGCGGCCCGGTCGACGCCGTGCTGGTGCCGGCGGTGCTGGAGTCGGCTTTCGGTTGCGCTTTCCGGGTGCTGGAAGGAGAGGGGATGCGTAGCTTTGTTGCGGGGTAGCGCTGTGGTCCGGATTTCGATGGGGTTTTCCGGTGGTTACCAGGGCATTTGGTGCAATGCCCGTTGGTTATTGC
>AEPR01000701.1 GCA_000195205.2 Oxalobacteraceae bacterium IMCC9480
CCGCCGACACGCAGCAATCCACGCCTTCGAAGCACGCCATTGCCGCTTCCAGATCCAGGCCTGAAAAGTATCCGGCCACCGCATCGATCAACGCCAGCGCTTCCTCGCCACCAACGACTTGTCCAAGCGCCCAATGCTGCGCTGCCCAGTCCGGCCGACCGACCGTGGCGCAAAACAATTCCCAGAATTTCAGTTCCAGCGCACCAACCGCCACATACCGTGCATCGCTAGTGCGATAGACGTTATAGCAAGCCACGCCGCCAGTGAGCAAGTCGCGCCCGGGTTGGGCCGGTACGCCAAAATTCTTCACGGCCACCAGCGGCATGACATTATTGGCGAAGACTGCGTGCGTCATCGAGACATCCACATACCGCCCCGGTCCGCCCATCTTCACCGCCAGCAGCGCCGCCAGGATTCCCTGTACCGCCGTTTGTGATCCACCCAGCAAATCAGCAACCTGCAAGTTCGCGAGCGCCGGTTTGCCATCGCTGCCGGCGTTCTGTTCGAGCATGCCGGCACTGGCCAGATAGTTGACGTCATGGCCGGCCATCAGCGCCATCGGCCCCGCTTGTCCGTAGCCCGAAATCGCACACACTACCAGCGTCGGATTGCGCGCTTTCAGCACCTCCCAGCCCAAGCCCAGTCGCGCCATCACGCCCGGTCGAAAACTTTCGACAAGGACGTCGGCGGTTTCGACCATCGCCAGTAATTGCTCGCGCTGGTCGGCATTTTTCAGGTCGAGTCGCAGTAATTGCTTGCCGCGATTGACGACCTGAAAAAACTGCGACAGCTCACCCGGAAACGGCCCCATCGCACGCGCCGGATCACCGGCACCGGGTTCTTCGATCTTGATGACTTCGGCGCCCATGTCGGCCAGCTGCAGCGTCGCCATCGGGCCCGGCAACAAGCGGGTCAGGTCGAGGATGCGAATGCCGCGCAGCGGCTGGTCGACAGGCGTTGGCATCGTCAGACCACCTGTTCCAGCGCTTCCTGCTGTTCGATCCATTGCGCTTCGAGCTCGGCCAGTTCCTTCTTGAAGTAGGCCTGGTCGGTCAGCAGCGTTTTCAGATCTTTCTTGTTGGCGCTGTCGTAGATTTCCGGATTGGCCAGCCGCTCGTCGATCACCGCTTTTTGCGCAGTGCGCTTGGCGATCTGTTCTTCGAGTTTCTTGAGCTTGTTCTCGATTGGTTTCTTGCGTGTGGCCAGCTTCTGGCGTTCTTCGGCTTCGGCGCGCTTCTGGTCCTTGCTCGGTGCGGCCACGCTTGGCGGCTCGATAATGCTGGCGGACTTGGTGGTCACTTTCGGCAAGGCCGTCCCGATGGCATTGGTCTTGGTGGCCAGCTTGGTCTTGAACAGCCAGTCCTTGTAATCGTCGAGGTCGCCATCGAACGGCTGCAACTTGCCATCGGCGACGATGATGAATTCGTCGGTGGTAGCGCGCAGCAAATGGCGGTCATGCGAGACCACCACCAGCGTGCCTTCGAACTGCGCCAGCGCCATCGTCAGCGCTTCGCGGGTTTCGAGGTCCAGATGGTTGGTCGGTTCATCGAGCAGCAGCAGGTTAGGGCGCTGCCAGACGATCAGCGCCAGGGCGAGGCGGGCTTTTTCGCCACCGGAAAACGGCGCGATCTTGCTGGTCACCATCGGGCCATTGAAGTTGAAGCTGCCGAGAAAGTTGCGCAGTTCCTGCTCTCGCACGGTCGGCGCGATGTGCGCCAGATGCCAGAGCGGCGATTCTTCGTGGCGCAGCATTTCGACCTGATGCTGGGCGAAGTAACCGATGGCCAGGCCTTTGCCGAACTGGGCATCGCCCGACAGCGGCATCAGCTCGCCGGCGATGGTCTTGATCAGTGTCGATTTACCGGCACCGTTGACACCGAGCAGGCCGATACGCTGGCCGATCTGCAATGAGAACTTGATGTCCGAGACGATGGTCTTGACCTCGACGCTATGGTCGGTCTGGCTCTCGACGCGATAGCCGGCATTGACGTTTTCCATCGTCAGCAACGGATTCGGCGCGCTGGCCGGCTCGCGGAATTCGAACGAGAATTCGGCCGCTGCGCGCAAGGGCGCGAGTTCATCCATCTTGGCCAGGGCCTTCATCCGGCTCTGGGCCTGACGCGCCTTGCTGGCTTGCGCCTTGAAGCGGTTGATGAAGGATTCCAGGTGCGAACGCTGGCGCTGCTGCTTTTCGAGCGTGCCGGCGGCGAGGATCATTTGCGCGGCGCGCTGGCGCTCGAACGAACTGTAATTGCCCGAGTAACGCTTGAGCTTGCGCTCGTCGATATGCACGATCACGTTGACCACGCCGTCGAGGAAGTCGCGGTCATGCGAAATGATGATCAGGGTACCGGCGTAGCGCTTGAGCCACTCTTCGAGCCAGATGATCGCGTCCAGATCCAGATGGTTGGTCGGCTCATCGAGCAG
>AEPR01000700.1 GCA_000195205.2 Oxalobacteraceae bacterium IMCC9480
CCGCCATCGTGTTCAATGCGCTCAAGACCGGCAGCATCGATCTGTATCCCGAATACCTCGGCACCATCAATAGCGAAATCCTCAAGCACGACAAACCGTCTTCGTTGGAACAAATCCGCGCCGAACTGGCACCGCTGGGTCTTGGCGTTGGCGTGCCGCTCGGCTTTGACAATACCTATGCGCTGGCGATGCGCGGCACGCCGGACGGCGGTCCGGCCACGCTGGCCGAACTGGCGGCACTGCCGCAATTGCGGCTGGGGCTGTCGCATGAATTCCTCGGTCGCGTCGACGGCTGGCCCGGACTGGCGCAGCATTACCGCTTACCGCAACAGCCGACCGGACTCGATCACGGCATCGCTTATGAAGCGCTGATGGCAAAGCAGGTCGATATCATCGACATCTATTCGACCGATGCCAAGATCGGCAAGCTGGGCTTGCGCGTACTCAAGGACAACAACCATTTTTTCCCGAGTTACGAAGCGGTCCTGCTGTACCGGCTGGACCTGCCGCAGCGCTTTCCTGCCGCCTGGGCTGCCATCGGCACGCTCGAAGGCCGGATCGACAACACGCGCATGATCGCGATGAATGCCGCCGTCGAAATCGATGGCCAGTCCTTTGCCGCCGTCGCCACGCAATTTGTCACGCCGGCGACGACCGCGCCGGCAGTGCGCAATGGCTTCCTGAACAAACTGTTCGGTGAGGATTTCTGGCGTCTGACACGCCAGCACGTGGTGCTGGTCGCAGTGGCCATCCTCGCCGCCAGCCTGATCGGTATTCCGCTCGGCGTGCTGGCGGCATTCGTGCGGCCGTTGCGGCAAGCGGTGATGGCGCTGGTGGGCGTGCTTCAGACGATTCCGGCGCTGGCTTTACTGGCGATGCTGATTCCGCTGCTCGGTCGCATCGGCACCACGCCGGCGCTGATCGCGCTCTTTCTGTATGCCTTGCTGCCTATCGTGCGCAATACCTGTACCGGCGTGTTGCAAGTGCCGGCCGGCCTGCGTATGGCAGCGCTGGCGCTGGGGTTATCGCGTCGCGACCGCCTGTTGCACATCGACTTGCCGCTGGCCTTGCCGGTGATCCTGGCTGGCCTGAAAACTGCCGCAGTCATGAGCGTCGGTACCGCCACCATCGCCGCCTTCATCGGCGCCGGCGGCTATGGCGAACGCATTGCGATTGGCCTCGCGCTCAACGACAACGCGATGCTGCTGGCCGGCGCGATCCCGGCGGCGGCGCTGGCGCTGCTGACGCAGGCGGTGTTTGATTTGCTGGAGCGGGTGCTGGTGCGTGGGGAGGCGAACAGCAGAAAATGAGGACGGCCTTGGCTAGGAGCCTGTCGGACTTAGGGAGAATCGGCTGCAAAAATACCAGGGCGGTCCATATTTCACCGCTTTCTTGGCCAATAGCTCGCTATTGGCACTGCGAAATCGGCAAAATCTGTCCTCGCCCAGCTATTTTTTCGCTTCGATTCCCTACATCCGACAGACTCCTAGGAACCCGCCCTCAGGTCGGCTAGCGTCATCATCAGAATCATCGGATCCAGAGGAGAAGGATCGAATCCGATCTGTTCGTAGAAAGCTCTGGCATCAAGCGACAGTGCATGAACGAGGACGCCCCGGATACCGATCGTATCGGCAGCCTGGATGATGCGACTAGCGGCGTCCCGCACCAACGCACGCCCGATGCCTTTACCCTGCAGCGACTGGTCAACAGCGAGACGACCGAGCACCACCACCGGAATGGGATCCGGCATATTCCGGCGAAACCGGCCAGAGGCATCGCCTGCAGCAACGGCACTCGACGCCAGTGCGTAATAGGCAAGTACGCGTGCCCCTTCGCACAAGACAAAGGTGCGGGACGCGCCATTCAACTGGTTTTTCATTGCTCTTGTTTTTAACCACGCATCCAGACTTTCCACGCCAGATGCAAAGGCGGTCGTGTCGTGATGCGCTGACAGAGGTTCAGGAGCAGACAAGGTCACGGTTGCTCCCACGGTGGTAATGTTTGTAAAGTTTTACGCAAGCGCGCACTCGGATTTGGCGGGCTATCGAGCTTGCTCAGAAATTGAGCATACGCAGCAGGACTTGCCACGATCAATGCCTGACCAATCAATACCTCTTCTGCAGCCAATCGCGCCGCGTCCAGAATGAAATCCGTGCGATTTTTCCCGCGCGCGCTGGCCGCACGATCAATCAAGCTGCGCTCTTCGGACTTAATACGAATATTTAACGTTTCACGTTTGTTCGGTACTTCGCTCAAGGTCGACATTGAACCTCCTATGTTAGCAATACGTAATGACAAAGACATTACGATAATTTATCACATTGTCCGTCTAAATTTGAGGGCAACTTTCATGCTTCGAAATGAAATAGCCCGCGCAACGCCGGCACCGTCAGCGCCAGTATCAGCATTAACAGCGCCCCTGCCACGACCCACCACAACGCCGGGTTGGGCAGGCGCAGCGCCGCTGGCAATGACAGCGACATCGACCGGTTCAAAAAAATCAATCCGACATCGCCGACGATCATCGCGGCAAACGTGATCCCGCGGACCTGCCCTTCAGAGAAGCCCGCCGCACCGGCCAGCAAATAGACTGCCATCAGCAGCGCCAGCAAGCCCAGTCCTTGCGACAGTCCCCGCAACAGCAGCGGCCGGTCAAAAATACGCGCGCCGGCCGGGCGTGGCGGGCGCTGCATCACGTTGGCTTCTTCGGGTTCGGCCTCGAAGACGATTGAGCAGGTCGGGTCAACCAGTAACTCGAAAAAAACGATGTGCACCGGCAGCAGCAGCAAGGGCCAGCCCAGCATCACCGGCAGCAGCGACATGCCGGCGATCGGTACATGCGCGGCGATGATGAACACCACTGCCTTGCGGATGTTGTCGACAATGCGCCGGCCCAGCCGCACGGCGGCGACGATCGCACCGAAGTCATCGTCGAGCAGCACCAGTGCGGCGGCCTCGCGCGCGACATCGGTACCGCGCCCGCCCATCGCGATGCCGATGTGCGCCGCCTTCAGCGCCGGCGCATCGTTGACGCCATCGCCGGTCATCGCGACGATCTCGCCGCGTTGCCGGAACGCTTGCACCAGCCGCAGTTTCTGTTCGGGGCGGACACGGCAGAACACGTTGACCTGCGCCAGTCGCGCCGCCAGTGCATCGTCATCGAGATCATCGAGGTCGGTACCGGTGAGCACGCCGGCGGCCGCCTCCAATCCGCTTTGCGCGGCAATGCTCAGCGCCGTGGCCGGATAGTCGCCCGTGATCATCACGACCCGGATACCGGCCGCCTTGCACTGCGCAATGGCGGGCCGCACGGTGGCCCGCAGCGGATCGGCCAGCGCCAGCAAGCCAAGAAATTCAAAATCAAAATCATGCTGCAGCGGCGGCAAGTCATGTTGCCCGAACACGGCCCGCGCCACCGCCAGCAAGCGCAAGCCGCCGGCGGCAGCGAGGTTGACCTGCGCAGTAATGCGCTGCGCGACATCGGCTGGCAAATGACACAGGTCGATGATGGCCTCCGGCGCACCCTTGGCGGCAATCAGGTACTCCGCCCGGTCGGGCGATTGCCAGACCCGCGACATCGCCAGCAAGGCCGGCGACAGCGGATAGTCGTCGACCAGCGTCCAGCCGTGGTGCAGGTGTTCCGTGCCATCGAGTGCTGCCAGCCCGACGTCGCGGATGGCTTTTTCCATCGGATCGAAGGGCTCGCGATGACTGGCCAGCACCGCGTATTCGAGGGTGGCATGGAAGGTTTCCGGAAAGCCGTCCGGCAGCACCGTTACCGCGTCGCCGAACACATGAACCGCATCGGCGACGATGACCTGCGCCAGCGCCATCCGGTTCTGCGTCAGCGTGCCGGTCTTGTCGACGCACAGCACGGTCGCGGCGCCCAGCATGTCGATCGCCGACAAGCGCCGCGTGAGCACGCGCTGGCGCGCGATGCGCCAGGCACCCAGTCCCAGAAAGATGGTCAGGATCAGCGGCAGCTCGGCCGGCAGCAGCGCCATCGCCAGCGTCAGTCCGGCCAGGATGCCATTGAGCCAGTCACCGCGCGTGATGCCGTACCAGATGGCCAGCAACAGCACCAGCACCAGACTCGACAGCGCCACCACGCGCACCGCCTGCGCGGTTTCGCGCTGCAGCTGGCTGCGCTCGTCATCGAGCGACAGCAGTGCCTGACCGATGCGTCCGAGCGCAGTGGCGCTGCCGGTGGCCAGCACGCAGGCGCGGCCATTGCCCTGCACGACCAGCGTGCCGGAATACAGGAAGGGCTGATCATCACCGCCGGGGTGGGCCATCTGCGCGGCCATGTCGGTTTGGGGGGTCTTGCGCACAGCGACCGATTCGCCACTGAGCAGGGATTCGTCGACACTCATGCCCTGACCGTCGAACAGCTGCGCGTCGGCCGGGATGCGGTCACCTTCGGACAGCAGCAGGATGTCGCCGCACACCACCTCGCGGCCGGCGATGCGCTGTTGCCGGCCATCGCGCAGCACCAGCGCCCGCGGACTCGACAGATCGCGCAGCGCCTCCAGCGCCCGTTCGCTCTTGCGTTCCTGCACGAAGCTCATCGTCATGATGATCAGGACCGCACCGAGCAGGATGGCGGCATCCTCGCGCTCACCCAGCAGCAGGTAGATGCCGCCGCAGGCCATCAGCAACAGAAACATCGGTTCGCGCACGATGGTCCAGGCGATCGCCAGCAGCGAACGGGGCCGCGCTGCGGGTAATTCGTTGTAGCCGGCGTCGCGCAGCCTTTGCTCGGCAGATGCGGCGGTCAGTCCGGTCGTTGATTTGGTTGAGGTATTGGTCGCGTCGGCCATGCCATTCCTTGTCGGGATAACGACGAAGAGCGTCGTGATGGCCCTATGTAGCATGCTGGTCTGCCGGCTTGCCATGAGGTAGATCACAAGCAGGCCGGTCAGTCGTCCTCGGGCAGGATGGGAATCGTTATCCGCAGCGTGGTACCGCGCCCGCGCGTGCTGTCGATGGTCAGCTCGCCATTGAGGTGGTGGATCCGTTCGGTGATGCCGACCAGCCCGAAAGAATTGGCCTTGCGCCGGCAACCGGGACGGATGCCGATGCCGTTATCGGCAATCGATAGCGAGAGCCGGTTGCCGCTGCGCTTGAGCGCGATGCTGACGCGGCCGGCCTGGGCATGGCGGTTGATGTTGGTCAGCGATTCTTGCAGGATACGGAACAGCGCGGTGGCGCGGTGGTCGTCGAGTTCGAATTCGGCGTGATCGAAATGCAGGTCGCAGACCACCAGACTGCGGCGCTGGAATTCCCGGACCTGCCACTCGATGGCCGCGTGCAGGCCGAAATCCAGCACCCCCGGTCGCAGGTTGTTGATGATGGCCCGCACCGAGGCCATGATCGCGTCGATCTGGCCGAGTGCGCACGCGGCTTTCCGGCTCAAGAGCGGATGACGGCTGCCGCAGCGCGCCATCAGCATCGACACATCGAGCCGCAGGGCCAGCAGGTTCTGGCCGAGCTCGTCGTGGATTTCGCGGGCGATGCGCTTGCGCTCGGCTTCCTTGATCTGGTCCTGATGTGCGGCCAGTTCGCGCAACAGGCTTTGCAACTGCAGCAGTTCGTGTTCGATGCGACGGCGTTCGGCGACTTCGGATTGCAGCATCGTGATGGCTTGCACCAGCGCGCTGGTACTGCCGGCATCGGCAGCGCTGGCTGGTAGCGCGGGGCCTTCGTCGGCAATGTCGCGCAGGTTCAGGCCGTAACCGAGCACCTCGCGACGGTCATCGAGCAGCCGGCGCAGCGTGCCGCTGACCCGCACCGGCGAACCGTTCTTGCGCATGCGCCAGCCGTCGTAGCGGATTTTTTCCCGGCAGCGAGCTTGCTTGAGATCGGATTCGGGAATGCCATCGGCGATGTGCAGGGGCGGATACAGGCAGCTGACATGGCGGCCGAGGATCTCGTCTTCGCGGTAACCGGTCAGCAACCGGGCCCCGCGATTCCAGCTGACGATCAGACCGTCGGCATCGAGCGTGATCAAGGCTTGCTCGTCCAGCCCGGCGACCAGCAGACCGACCAGGTCGGGGGCGCCGGCGCGACAGCCGGCGGGCGGAGAATTCGGCACAGGAATAGTTGGCATCTGGCGGGCGCGCGGCAGAATTTTTCTGAGCGTCGAGTGTAGCCCAGGGCGCTCCGGACGGGCACCCCTATCAAGGCATTCGGTGCAATGCCCTGCGGTTATTGC
>AEPR01000699.1 GCA_000195205.2 Oxalobacteraceae bacterium IMCC9480
GAAAATCCTGCCGATATTCTGTGATTATTTTCAGGATAATTTAGATTTTAGTGAAGATAGATTCTTAAATTTTTTATCAATAGAGCGAAACGGTCATGGATCTTACAGAATTAAAAAATAAAATAATAAGCGCCGCGTCAGTTTCAGAGAAAGATTTAAATAATATCCTCAAGTTGATTGAAGATGATAAAGCAATCTTTCCGTTCAATGAATATGAATACTTGCTCAGTAACTTCATCAATGAAGGCAGATTGACATTTGAGCAGTATATTGAAATTAGAAGCGAGTACATAGACCAGAACCCAAATTTGTGGATCTATGAAATTTCAGCACCGCGCGGGTTTGGTGAGGGCTTCGCACAAACCTACGTTCAAGCGAAAAGTTCAAAACTAAAAAAAGCTTCTAAAAAATTGGACGGCAATTACACCGGACAATATGATCTGTGGTTGGACGGCATCACCATAGAAGTAAAGGCATCGAGAGCTGTGGACGCAGAAAGCGATTCCCCGCTTTACATGAAGGCATTATCACGGAATTCACAGAAAAATCTCCTGATGAATTTCCAGCAGCTTAAACCACAATGTTGCGACGTGTTTATATGGGTGGCTGTGTTTAGAGACGAAATTGTTTTATGGATAATGAATTCGAATGAAGTCTTAAGCAATCCTCTGTATTCCCCCGGGCAACATCGTGGAAATAGTGGTAATGAAGGCCAGCTTCACGTCAAGCATGACAATATTCAACTATTAAAAAAATATGAATTAAATAATGGTGATATTGAGAAGGCGATAAAGCGTGCTGTGTTAAGGAAGTGAGGATGCCTTAATTTTTTGATTTGGGTAACGCAGATTTGACCACCTGATGTTTGCGTTGAAAGTCTGCTGTCGTTCAGTTACAAACAGACCGCAATACGGTTGATGGCTATAGAGAATCGGGGTTTGCTGATGCGGGCCATATTGACGTGGCAAAACGCGAAAAGATGATGCCATCAACATGAACCGGCAGATTGGTGTCAAGCGTGGCACAATCGAAAAGGTTAGTGAAACGCGACCGCTGCTCGCTATCCTCGATGAACTTGTTCAGTCCAAACAGGTCACCTATGACTAATCAATATCTTGAAATAAGTAAATTTCTAAGTTTTGTGCTGCGACATCAACCTGATGCCATTGGTATCACGCTTGATCTGGAAGGATGGGTGGATATTGCGGTATTAGTTACTGCTGCGGCAAAAAATGGCAAACCGTTTGATCAGCATTTGATTCGTGACGTAGTCGCGACCAGCGATAAGAAACGGTTTTCCATTTCCGAAGATGGAATGCGTATTCGTGCTGTTCAGGGACATTCAACTGACAGGGTTGATATTCAGTATATGGCGCAGGTGCCCCCCGAATTTCTTTACCACGGTACGGCAACACGATTTCCGGATGCTATTTACAAAGAAGGATTACTACCTGGTGCGCGCCAGTATGTGCATCTGTCGCAGGATGAAAAAACGGCGATTGCTGTTGGTCAACGACATGGAAAACCTGTTGTCCTTACCATTCAGGCATTGCTGATGCATCAGCAAGGATTTAAATTTTTTAGGGCCGAGAATGGGGTTTGGTTGACGTACGCCGTGGCGGCTCCATTTATTGCGAGTAAAGCTAGCAATCCGCGTCCGGGTCTTCGGTCTTGAAATTCACTGCTTCAATTTCTTTTTTTTGTAGCCATTCCGAGAAACTTCTCACCTCACCTCGGAGTTCCCAACCGGGCGAGCAAAATGCGTGAATAGTAAGTATTTTTGGATTTTTTGAACTACTAGAGTTATCAAAACAAGCCACGTCATCAGAACTGCCATCTTTTGCGAATGGTATGAGTGATCGTGAAGGAAATTGGTTTCGTAACGTTTCTTCCCAATAAGTCAAAGAATCTTCATGTGTTGCGAGCCACCACCATGGTGCAATATCTGGCAATCCAATCGTCATTAAATCAAGATAGGACTGCGGAAATTTGAATTTACTTACATGGGAATTTTTTTCAAACAGATATTTTTCGATAACCATTGTAACGATACTCCTGTAATGCGTGGGAGAGTAAGTAGGGTGCAATAACCGAAGGGCATTGC
>AEPR01000698.1 GCA_000195205.2 Oxalobacteraceae bacterium IMCC9480
ATGTGTGCTGCCGCACTTTCAGCGGGGATGAGGCAGCAAGGGAACGGAAAGGTGACGATTGACTGGCGCAATCGGTGGCGATGGGACTGCGGAGGCGAGGCGTTAGCCTTTTTATGGACGGGGATGAATACTTGGTGCTCGCGAAACTGGTGGGTGAGTCAAGAATAAAAAGGAGCGCAGATGAAGCTCCAGTCTATTTTTGGCAGAGTTCACACACTTGAAATCCCTATTAAATGTAACTACAATAATCATGCAGATTTCATTCGATCCTACCAAAGACAACATCAATCGGGAAAAGCATGGTGTTTCACTCGCAATGGCAGCAAAGTTGGAGTGGGAGTGCGCCTTAGTGGAAGTCGATGTGCGGCAAGACTATGGTGAGGTACGGGAAATTGCTTATGTACCGCTGAATACGCGACTGTATTTTGTCGCTTATACATGGCGTGATTCGGTGTTGCGCGTTATCAGCTTGCGCAAGGCTAACCAACGGGAATTTGACTACTATGTCTCGAAAATTAATCAGACCCACTGACGAAGAAGACGCTGCCATTACCGCCGCAGCATTGGGAGATCCGGATGCACTACCGTTGACTGACGCGGAGCTCGTCAAGTTGCGCCCGGTGCGCGGTCGGCCGTCCGGCCGCGGCACAAAAGTTCAAATGACGATACGGGTTGACGCGGAAGTGATCAGGGCGTTCAAGCAAGGCGGTGACGGTTGGCAGACCCGAATGAACGATGCATTGAAGGAGTGGCTGGCCAGTCATCGCAGCGTTTGAGTGGTCCATAAACCACCCATAAAAAAACCCCGGAAATCACTCCCCGGGGTTTTTTATCAGACAACGTCAAGCAGGTCAGTGACCGGAAGCGCCCTCTGCGCCGATGCCGGTTTCCGAACGCACTTTCTGGGCCGGATAACCGGCGCGATCGAGGCGGGCCCGCTCGCTGCGGTCGGTGATCGAGAACAACCAGATACCGACGAAACCGGCCGTCATCGAGAACAGCGCCGGTGACGTGTACGGGAAGATCGCTTCGGTATGGCCGAGCACATCGACCCATACCGATTTCGATACGACCGTCAGGCCGACCGCGGAGATCAAGCCCATGAAACCACCGATGGTAGCGCCACGCGTGGTGCAGTCTTTCCACAGCACCGACATGAACAGGACCGGGAAGTTGGCCGAGGCGGCAATCGCAAACGCCAGCGACACCATGAACGCGATGTTCTGCTTCTCGAACACGATACCGAGGATGACGGCGATGATGCCCAGGCACAGCGTGGTGATGCGTGAGACTTTCAATTCGCTGGCGCTGCTGGCCTTGCCTTTTTTGAAGACGGTGGCATACAGATCATGCGATACCGCCGACGCGCCGGACAAGGTCAAGCCGGCAACCACCGCCAGGATGGTGGCAAAGGCAACCGCCGAAATAAAGCCCAGGAACACATTGCCGCCGACCGCTTTGGCCAGGTGAATAGCGGCCATGTTATTGCCGCCCAGGAGCTTACCGGCCGCATCCTTGAATTCAGGATTGGTGCTCACCAGAACGATGGCGCCGAAACCGATGATGAAGGTCAGGATGTAGAAATAAGCAATCCAGGTGGTGGCCCAGAAGA
Organism: Oxalobacteraceae bacterium IMCC9480; assembly: GCA_000195205.2. Taxonomy (GTDB): domain Bacteria; phylum Pseudomonadota; class Gammaproteobacteria; order Burkholderiales; family Burkholderiaceae_D; genus Actimicrobium. Next base: position 1,613 of record AEPR01000698.1, read on the forward strand.
CTGACTTGCGGGCTTCCTTGGCGTTTGGAACGGTGAAGAAGCGCATCAGGATGTGCGGCAAACCGGCGGTACCGAACATCAGTGCCATGCCGAACGAGATCGCCGATATCGGATCCTTGATGAAGTTACCCGGACCCATGATCGATTGTCCCTTCTCATGGACTTCAACCGACTTCGCAAACAGCGCTTCCGGACTGAAGCTGAACTGCTGCATCACGATGTAGGCCATGAAGGTGGCACCCGCCAGCAGCATCACTGCCTTGATGATCTGCACCCAGGTCGTTGCGGTCATGCCGCCGAACAGCACGTAAATCATCATCAGGCTACCGACGACGACGACGGCGATCCAGTATTCCAGACCGAACAGCAGCTTGATCAACTGGCCGGCACCGACCATCTGTGCGATCAGGTAAAACGCGACAACCACCAGCGTGCCGGATGCCGCGAAGATGCGGATCGGTGCTTGCTGGAAGCGATAGGCAGCGACGTCGGCGAAGGTGAAGCGGCCGAGGTTACGCAGGCGTTCAGCCATCAGGAAAGTGATGATCGGCCAGCCGACCAGAAAGCCGATCGAGTAGATCAGGCCATCGTAACCATTGAGGTAGACGGCCGCGGAAATACCCAGAAACGAGGCCGCCGACATGTAGTCGCCGGCAATCGCCAGACCGTTCTGGAAGCCAGTGATGCCACCGCCGGCGGTGTAGAAGTCCGAGGCCGATTTGGTCTTGGACGCAGCCCACTTGGTAATGAACAGCGTGAAAATAACAAAAGCGCCGAACATGCCGATAGCGGTCCAGTTAGTAGCTTGCTTGGCTGCCTGGCCGAGATCCGGTCCGGCGGCAACCACGGTGCCGGCGACGGCCAGCAGCGCGGTGGCCAGGGTGAGACGTTTAATGAACGACATTACAGAACCTCTTTGTGAATGAGTGCGGTCAACTTGTCGAATTCGTTGTTGGCGCGCCGGACATAAATGCCGGTGATGACGACAGTAAAAACGATCACGATCAGTCCGATCGGCATGCCCCAGGTCATGACGCCGGCACCGATTTTTGCACCCAGCAATTCCTTGTCGAAGGCAATCAGCGTGATGAAGCCGTAGTACACGATCAGCATCAGCCAGGTCATCGTCCAGCCATAGGACGAGCGTGTCGCTACCAGCTTCTGGTAATTGGGATTAGCCATCACCCGTTCCGCGAGGTTGTGTTCCATCTTGTGTCTCCAGTTTTTATATATTGCGTCTGTGCTGCTTGTGGGGATACCGCCATGCAGGCATTCCCCGCGCTGAGAATCAACGTGCGCGGAACACTAACAGTGTTTTCTTACCGTCATCTTACGGTCGGGAAAAACATCTTTAAGTGATGCTTTTCGGCAACTACTTGCCGCAGCGGACAAGGTCACGGACTGGCATCGCGGACTGGTATGTGGCGCAACGTACAGACTCGATCGTGGACCCCGCGCAATCTAGTACGCATGCTTGTCGCGCGATTCCGCACGCGACGTCGGCCCGGCGCACAGGCGTGCGTCCGGCCTCACAGGAGAATTCACTATGGTTGAAAAAATCAATGGCCACACCATGACCGATACCCCGGTCTGGTTCATCACCGGCTGTTCCACCGGCTTCGGCCGCGAGCTGGCGATCCAGGCGCTCGAACAGGGCTATCGCACTGTCGTGACGGCCCGCAATCCGGCCGACATCAGTGACCTCGCTGCGCTGGGCGATGCACTGGTACTGGCGCTCGACGTGACCGACCAGAGTCAGGTCGATGCCGCCGTCCAGGCCGCGACTACGCATTTCGGTCGCATCGACGTGCTGGTCAATAACGCCGGTATCGGTTATTTCGGTGCCATCGAAGAGAGCGACGAAGAGCAGGTCCGGCGCATGTTCGAGATCAATATCTTCGGTGTGAGCCGCATGATCCGCGCCGTGCTGCCGGACATGCGCCGCCGCCGCGCCGGCTTCATCGTCAACCTGTCGTCGATAGGCGGGCTGCGCTCGTTCCCGGCAGTCGGGTATTACAACGCGACCAAATACGCGGTCGAGGGGCTGTCCGAAGCCTTGTGGCAGGAAGTCGAACCGCTAGGCATCAAGGTCATGCTGGTCGAGCCGAGCGGATTTCGCACCGACTGGGCCGGTCGTTCGGCCAACGACATCGTGGTACCGATCGATGATTACGTCGCCACTGCCGGTGCCTGGCGCGCCCAGGTGCGGGCCTCGTCGGGCAAGCAGCCGGGCGATCCGAAGCGCGCCGCCCACGCCATCATCAGCGCCGTCTCGGCCGCACAGCCGCCACACCGGCTGCTGCTGGGGAATCAGGCTTATGACGGCGCGATGGAAAAGATCGACCAGCTACGCACCGAATTCACGGCGTGGGAAGCGGTCTCGCGCGGCGCTGATTTTCCGCAGGATCCTGCAGTCCGATAACCTTTTCCGGAGAACACCTCATGAGTCAATTTCAGATCGCTGTCCTTGTCGGCAGCTTGCGCAAGGATTCCCATAATCGCCGGATGGCCACCGCCATCGCCCGGCTGGCACCGCCGGAATTTACGTTCACCCAGCTTGAGATCGGTGACCTGCCGCCCTACAACGAAGACGATGATGCCAATCAGGCCGCGCCAGTGCTGCGCCTGAAAGCCGCGATCAGCTCGGCGCAGGGCCTGCTGTTCCTCACGCCCGAATACAACCGCTCGATCCCGGGCGTGCTCAAGAATGCGATCGATCACGCCTCGCGTCCGTACGGCAAGAGTTCCTTTGCCGGCAAGCCTGCCGGCGTGCTCGGCGTGTCGCTGGGCGCGATCGGCACGGCGATGGCGCAACAGCATTTGCGCAATGTGCTGGCCTACCTCGATGTCCCGACGCTGGGGCAACCGGAAGCCTTCCTGCAGGCCAAGGACGGCCTGTTCGATGAGGCCGGCAATATCGGTCCAGACAGCAAACAATTCCTGCAGGCCTGGATGGACAAGTATGTCGACTGGGTCAAACGCCACTCAGCCTGATTTTCCCTCACAAGAAAGGCAGTCCATGAACAACACGATGCAAGCAGCGGTGGTGGAACAATTCGGCCAGCCGCTGGTACTGAAATCCTGCCCGATCCCGACGCCTGGCCCGGGCCAGATCCTGGTCAAGACCGAGGCTTGCGGTGTCTGCCATACCGACCTGCATGCGATGCATGGCGACTGGCAGCTCAAGCCGGCGCTGCCTTTTATTCCCGGGCATGAGGGCATCGGCATCGTCGTCGCGCTTGGGGAAGGCGTCACCAGCGTGCGCGAAGGCGAACGGGTCGGCGTGCCGTGGCTGTACTCGGCCTGCGGACATTGCGAGCACTGCCTGGCCGCGTGGGAAACCGTCTGCGCCGAAGCCGAATTCGGTGGTTATACCAAGAACGGCGGCTTTGCCGAATACATCCTGGCCGACCCGAACTACGTCGCCCATATCCCGGAAGGTCTGTCGGCGATCGAGGCCGCACCGCTTATTTGCGCGGGCGTGACGACCTACAAAGGCATCAAGGAAACCGCGGCCCGTCCCGGTCAGTGGATAGTCATTTCCGGTGTCGGCGGCCTCGGTCATCTCGCGGTCCAGTATGCCAAGGCCATGGGTCTGATGGTGTGCGCGGTCGACATCGATGACAGCAAGCTGGCCCATGCGACCAAGCTGGGTGCCGACGCCGTCGTCAATGCCAAAAAAGGCGATGCCGTCGAAGCAGTCAGGCTCGCCACCGACGGTGGCGCGCACGGCGTGCTGATCACGGCACCGTCGCTGACCGCCTTCAAGCAAGGCGTCGGCATGACGCGCAAGCGCGGCACCTGCGTCCTGGTCGGCCTGCCGCCGGGCGAATTCCCGACCCCGCTATTCGACGTGGTGGCCAACTGCATCACGATCCGTGGCTCGTTTGTCGGCACCCGTCAGGACATGAACGAAGCGCTCGCTTTTGCTGCTGCCGGCAAGGTCAAGGCTGATATTGAAGTACAACCGCTGACGGCGATCAACCAGATTCTTCAGCGGCTCGAAAAGGGCGAGGTACCATCACGCGTGGTAATCGATTTTTCTCACGCTGCCGGTTGATGCTGTTGATGGGTACTGCCGGCCTGGAACAACGACTTGTGACTGGGAGTGTGCAATGACCTACTCAACCCTGATGGTCCAGCTTGAGCTGGGCCAGTCCAATACTGATGTGCTGCGTATCACCGCCGATCTGGCGCGTCGTTTCGACGCTGCCGTGATCGGCATCGCTGCCTGCCAGCCGATGCAGATGGTGGTCGGCGACGGCTACATCTGCGGCGACCTGATTGCCGAAAACGATCAGCTTGTCGTGGCCGAACTCGACGCCGCCGAACAGCAATTCCGTACCGCGATGGCCGGCTGTTCCGGCGCGCTATCGTGGCAAGGCAACCTCTCGTGTTCATCGATCGCCGATTACATTGCCCGCGCCGCGCGCGCGGCTGACCTGATCGTGGCCGGGACCGCACCGGATGCGCCGGCCGACGTGCAGCGTCGCCTGAGTCTCGACGACCTGGTCATGCAGTCCGGCCGGCCGCTGCTGGTGGTGCCGCCCGGGGCGACGCTGTTGCAACGCGTGCTGGTCGGCTGGACCGACACGCGTGAAACCCGGCGTGCCATTGTCGACGCCTTGCCTTTGTTGAAAATGGCCTCGCAGGTCGAGGTGGTCGAACTCGGCAAGGCCGGCGATCAGGACACGGCCCGTGCGCGACTCGATGATGTCTGCGGCTGGTTGCATCGCCATGGCGTCGAAAGCACTACCGTCGCGACGCTATCCAATGGCGACGACGCGAGGCAGTTACAAGACATCGCCGCCGGGCAGCATTCCGATGTCATTGTTGCCGGTGCATTCGGGCATAGCCGCTTGTTGGAGTGGGTGCTCGGCGGCATGACGCGCAGCCTGCTGGCACCGGTGGGACGCTGTTCGTTGTTGTCGCATTGAGGCGCCACTGCAGGTAACGACCCGTAGGGTGGGCACAGCATCATCGTGCCC
>AEPR01000697.1 GCA_000195205.2 Oxalobacteraceae bacterium IMCC9480
GGACGGCAGCTGCAATCAAACATCCGCCACTGGCAAATCAATCACCGCACGCGCTTGCGCAATGGTGTCCGACGCGGTCGCGACCGGATATTGCTTGAGCCACGATCGATAGAAACAACCGAAGGCGACATAACTCGCGCCGCTGCGTAGTGCGCTTAACGCCAGTTGCAGATCGCCGTAGCACGATGCACCGATGTGTTTGTCCGGACCGAGTAAGGCACGCATCTACGCGACGCTGGCGTCGGTGCCACCAACGTTGATTCCATCGGCACCGAGCGCAATGCACAGGTCGGCGTGGTCATTGATGATCAGAAGCTGGGGATAGCAGCTGCACAGCGCCGACAAGGCGGTGGCTTGTTCGCTGAGTTACTCAGCATTTATGATCTTGTGACGGTATTGCACCAGCGCGACTCCCTGTGTCAGTGAAACCTGCAGACTTCGCAAAGCCTCCTACTGGCGCTTTCGCACGTTAATCACCAACGCCGTTCGCAAAAACTTTGCCTTGGCTTCATTGCGGGGAGCCAACTGCTGGTGACCGGAATATGAGCGGTTAATCGATCTGCTATGTAACACCAAACATTCCGCGCATCTGAGCTTCAAGCCCAGGCTTTCCAACTCCCATTTTTAAATAATATCGGCAAAGTGCAATTGCAGCCCGTTCCTCATCATTGCCATAATTGATTATGTTGAGTTTTTTATCCTTGCCAGTTTCGTAAGAAGTAACAATTTCTTCCATGGATTCCCCTGCTATTAACCTGCCACGAACAGAATCTTTCAAATTACTTAAATTGTTGGGATAAATGGTTGTTATTCTATCGTGAAGCGTATTGCCGTTGAGAAAAGCACTAACTGCTTTCGTCTTACCCGCCTCACTCCCCAACATGCCTTTGTAATAATCTACTGCAGCACGCTCCATGTCACTCTTATATTGTGTCGGATCGTTATATACAGTAAATATGTCTGATAGCGACTTGCCTGTACGAAGTTGATCAGTAACATACTGCTTGAAGTTCACCAGTTGTCCGCTATTCCTCATCGCCTCTTCAACATTACTGCCAGTCACAAAAGCCCTCAATGCTTTCGTAGGATCGGTGGCATTCATTTTTAAATAATAGTCTGCTATATCCTGTGCCTGCCTCTCAACACCAGAATTATTAGGATTTTTAGGGTTCTTAAATCCCTCAAGTATTGCTGTTAACGACTCACCTCCACTAATCCTCCCGGCGATTTGAACCTTGAACGCTTGAAGTGCTGCCGGATTATGCATCACAGCCTCAACATTGATAGTTAAGCGAGGAGACGTTCCCCAGGGGTTCGCACCATCATGGCTAGGATTCGCTCTGAATGCTTTAAGATTCTCTTTATAAAATGCGCCATCTGAATAATTTTTTGCAGAGGTCAGATTGGTGTCAAGGCGATGCAATAAAGCAGGACGATCATAAAAATATTGGAGCGCCTTTTTTTCGTCACCAGTAAAACCCGTAGGACTTTTTAAAGCCCTCCCAATACCCTCGCGAGTTAACTGAATTTTATCGTTGACAAAGCCCTTGGTGGGATCCCAAAGTGTTTTACTCAATTCAATAGTTTGAGCATAGCCTTTTACTGTTTCAATGTTTTGATCCGGATGTGCCGAGCTTGCCGCTTTTGCAGCAGTAAGAACCGGCGCAAGTATGGTTTGGGCCTGACCTTTAAATTGATTATTCCCTCCCCCCGCTCCCAATCCCCCATGATTAAACAACGCCTCTTTTTGTTTCTCCGTCACTGTATTCGACAAGCGCTGCCAAAAGGATGGCTTACCACCCCCTTGAATTGCATCGTCCGTCTTATCGCTTTTGGTTAGTGGACCAGTAGTGGCACCTTTAGCATCGATATCACCCCTATCAAGCAATACAGTCTCCTGACCATTTCCGCGATACTCAACAACGGACCCGGATGTCGAAACAATAATGTCGTCGGCTTGCAGTTTATTTTTAAACAAGGCTGCTTCGGCAGGGCTGTCAATTATTTCTTTATTTCCATACTTAGAGAAAATGACATCACCAACTTTCAATGTATGATTTTTAATATCGATATTAGTAGCCATGATTTATATTAACCGCTTGAATAAATTAAAGATCCGAAAAATAATTAGTAGCTTTTATAAATCAGGTCGCTATCGACAATTATTTATTACAACGTTATGCAGTTTTTTTACAAAGAACGTCGATATCACATAAGCCATTGCTCTTCACACGCTGCCAAGCGCTGTCTCTGATAAGTAGCCAGAGCGCGATGAAACGTTCCCTGCTATCGGGAAGTCAATCGCGCAATCAGGGATGAAGAGGGCAATACCAAAAGAAGAAGCCAACAACCACCAGGACGGCAGCTGCAATCAAACATC
>AEPR01000696.1 GCA_000195205.2 Oxalobacteraceae bacterium IMCC9480
GCAATGCAGCTTAAGGCGTTCTGCTGAACATCGGCTTCACAACGCCGTTAATTTCCACAAACGGACCTTCTGCAGTAAAAAATATCCGGCCGATCTGGAAGCCATTGCGCGTCAGACTCAACTGTCCCGTTGGTACCGGAGCGCTGTTAAGCAAACGCAACTGCTCTGGTCCAGGTAATTGGTAATCCGTCACGGACGGAAACGACACGAGTCCATTGGCCACATAGCGTACGCCGCCAATGGTGAACGTACGGCTGCGCTGCTCGATGGTGAGCGTCGCCAATTTCCCCGAAATAATCTCTGTCGAGCCAAGGACCGTATCACCGGAAATAAATTGCGTCACCTCGCCAGTGAGATTGTTGCGCAGCGTTGCACCAGGTAACGGCGCACTCACATTTATGGCGATTTCCAAGCCATTCACCGTTGAAATAGTTGATGTCGATTTTTCGCTGCCATTACCGGTGACGTCAGTCACTTGACCATTTCCCTGACGGGAAATACGTCGGAAATTATCGGCGCGCCTGGTCGCGTCAAGCACGGTGAATTCGCTGTTCGACGTCTCGTTGACAGTGGAAAAACCGCTCAATTCAATGGTTGGATCGTCGCGTGTGACGCACTTGTCGAAGGTGCCACTGACGACTTGATTGAAGCCGGACGTTTCGGTACCGGCCGCAATTGGCTGGCCATTCAGCAAGCCGGTTGCGGTACCGGTACGGCAAACAGCTGCCGGGTCTAGCCACTTACCGTTGGATTCAAACAGATTCAGCGGAGCACTCGTGACTGCGGACAGGTCGAACGGGCTGAATAACATCTTGAACAGATAGTCGAGCTCAAGCAGTGTGGCCGCCGCCGTCACCGATAGCGTTGCCGCCGGGCTGGTCGTCGATCCAAAGGAATTGGTCACAGTGACAGTGAATTGCGCCTGATCGTCGGCAGAAGTGACGACAGGTAGTCGATAAATAGACTGCGTCGCGCCATCGATAGCCCTGCCATTGCGGAACCACTGATACCTCAGTGCCTCTTCATCAAAGACAACCAGCGCATAGAAAGCGACCGGCGAACCGGCAGGAGCGACCATCGACAGCAGCGGGGCAAAGAAAACCGGTGCCGATTTCTCGCTGGCTGGTGACAGCGTCAGGCAGGCATCCAAGGTGATGTCGGTAGCCGATGGTCCGGCACGCACCGCAGCCGAGCGGCGCGGATAGGCGGTGCTGATGCTGGCGAGTCCATTGCGTCGGATCGCTACGCGGAATTTTCCTTCCGAGTTAGTGGTTGCCGTGGCGAGGCCTGAATAATCGATTCCGCTACTGCGCACCGCGACGCGACTTGACGAAACGTCACCAATACCCGTCACGCAACCATTAACGAAAATCGTATCAACAACCTTATCCGCATTCCACGTCGAAAAACGCGTCACCGTCCCTTCGTAATACTGATTCGGCGCGACCCCCGCCAGCGTAGCC
>AEPR01000695.1 GCA_000195205.2 Oxalobacteraceae bacterium IMCC9480
ACTTTTTAAATTGACTCTGACCCTAATTAAATCCGGTGATGAACTTTTCTTCTTGCAACGCCAATGACAGTCAGGGTCACCATCCCGGTGGCCCGTTTGCGGGTGTCTTGCCGATGCCCGTGTCGCTGTCCCATCCCGCGCAGGAAAAGTCCATCATGCAAAAAAATGCCTTGCAACGTTTGCCCGCAAGTTGGCAACACTGGGTCACCGAGAATCTGGCGAAGGGCTGCGATCCCGAGGGGATGGTGGCGCAGATGGAGCGTGATGGCCCGTTCGACCGGACGCTGGCGGAATTTGCGATTGCCGATGCGCATCTGCAAAGCCATCCCGAGCTCTTCGTCGTGCCGAAGTTGCCGGAGGTCGATGTCTCGGCCAACCGGATCGTCTTGCCGGACCGGACCGTCGATGTGCTGTTGTCGGTGGCGATCCCGCGCATCGTCGTGCTGGGCAATGTGCTCAGTGATGACGAATGCGACGCCATCGCCGCCATGAGCCGGACCCGTTTTGCGCGCTCGACCACGATCGACAATGCCTCGGGCATCAACCGCTTCGATGACAGTCGCACCAGCGAAAGTGCCCACATCCAGCGCGGCGAAACCGAGCTGATCGCACGCATTGATGCGCGGCTGGCGGCGCTGTCGGGCTGGCCGGTCGACCATGGCGAGCCCTTGCAACTGCAGAAGTACCAGGCCGGCAATGAATACCGCCCGCATTTTGACTGGTTCGATCCGGCCCTGGCAGGAACCGCCAAGCACCTCGAAAAAAGCGGGCAGCGGCTGGCCACCATCATTCTTTACCTCACCGATGTCGAGGAGGGCGGTGGCACGTCGTTCCCCGGCATCGGGCTGGATGTCCATCCGCAAAAAGGAGGTGCCCTGTTTTTTCGTAATACCACGCCGTACGGTGTCCCTGACCGCAAGACCCAGCATGCCGGGTTGCCGGTCGAAAAAGGGACCAAGATCATTGCCAACAAATGGCTGCGAGAAAAGCCGTACTGATCATTGCAGAAGGGTACGATAACGCCGTGCCCGTTTTGCCTTAACCGAACCGTTTTTGAACCAACTCCATGACCGCTGACGCTTACTCCGACGACACTCCCCTCATCATTGCCGGCACCACCTATCGCTCACGCTTGCTGGTCGGCAGCGGCAAATACCGCGACCTAGACCAGACCCGTGACGCCACCGACGCCAGTGGCGCAGAAATCATCACCGTCGCGATCCGTCGCGTCAACATCGGCCAAGACCCGAACGCGCCCAACCTGCTCGACGTCGTACCCCCCTCGCGCTACACCATCCTGCCCAACACCGCGGGCTGCTACAACGCCGCCGATGCGGTCTATACCTTGCAGCTCGCCCGTGAATTGCTAGGCGGACGCAAGCTGGTCAAGCTCGAAGTGCTGGGCGACGACAAGACCCTGTTCCCCAACATGCCCGAAACCCTGAAAGCCGCCGAGACGCTGGTGCGCGACGGTTTCGACGTGATGGTCTATTGCAGCGACGACCCGATCCAGGCCAAATTGCTCGAACAGATCGGCTGCGTGGCCGTGATGCCGCTGGCCTCGCTGATCGGCTCCGGCATGGGCATCCTGAACCCGTGGAATCTGTCGCTGATCATCGAGCAAGCCACCGTGCCGGTGCTGGTCGACGCCGGTGTCGGCACCGCATCGGACGCCGCCATTGCGATGGAACTCGGCTGCGATGGCGTGCTGATGAATTCGGCGATTGCGCTCGCGCAGGATCCGGTGCGTATGGCGCATGCGATGCGGTTGGCGATCCAGGCTGGCCGTCATGCGTATCTGGCGGGCCGCATGCCGAAGCGGTTTGCGGCATCGCCCTCGTCGCCGATGCAAGGCCGGCCGGCATGACCCGACCGTGCGTGCTGGTCTTCGCCGGTTCGGACCCCAGCGGTGGGGCCGGCATCCAGGCTGATATCGGCAGCGTCGGTGCGATGGGTGCCCACGCGCTGGCGCTGATCACTGCGCTGACCGTGCAGGATAACGACCGCGTGCAAGCGGTCTATCCGGTGCCGGCGCGCTGGTTGCAGCAACAGGCGCAGGTGCTGGTCGACAAGATCGACATTGCCGCCGTCAAGATCGGCGTCATCGGCAACCTCGCCAACGCTGCCATCATCCTCGACGTGATCCGCACGCTGCGCGCGCGCAATCCGGCGTTGCCGGTGGTGCTCGATCCGGTGCTCGCCAGCGGCCACGGCGACCAGCTCTCGCTCGACAACGCCGCCCTGATGCTGGCCGACCTGATCCCGCTGGCCACGCTGCTCACGCCCAACCTGCCCGAAGCCGCCATCCTCTGCGCCGGCGATCGCCGCGCCGAGCAACAAGTCGATACCTTGCTGCTGCGTGGTTGCGGCCATGTGCTGCTCAAGGGCGGTCACGGATTCGATGCGCAAGTGGTCAATCGCTGGTACACCGACGGTGCCAGCCGCAGCTGGAGCTGGCCGCGCCTGCCCGGCACCTTTCATGGCAGCGGCTGCACGCTGGCCAGCGCGATCGCCGGTGCGCTGGCCTGCGGCTTGCCGATGGAAGTTGCGCTCGACGTGGCGCAAGCCTTTTGCCATCGCACCCTCGAGCAATCTTTCGCCATCGCCGACGGCCAGCGCATCCCGAACCGCAACGTCGCCTGGAATCAGGACAAGAACAAGGAACAATGATGAACGGACTCTACCTCGTCACTCCCGACTGGGATGACACCGAGCGCCTGCTGCACGTCACCGAACAAGCCCTGCTGGGCGGTGCCGCACTGGTGCAATACCGCCATAAAACTGCCACTGCCGCGCAGCGCCTCGAACAAGCCACCGCCTTGCTGGCCTTGTGCCGCCGCCACGCCCGGCCCCTGATCATCAACGACCACGCCGACCTGTGCATCGCGCTCGACGCCGATGGCCTCCACGTCGGCGGCACCGACGCCAGCGTCGCGCAGATGCGCGCCTTGCTCGGGCCGGACAAACTCATCGGCGCATCGTGCTACGGCGATCTGCAACTGGCGCTGAGCGCACAACGCAGCGGCGCCAGCTATATCGCTTTCGGTGGTTTTTATCCGTCGCGGGTCAAGCAATACCCGGTCACGACCGCGCCGGACATCCTTGCGCAAGCGCGTGCAGTGATCGATTTGCCAGTGGTCGTGATCGGCGGGATGACGGTTGACAACGCCCGGCCGCTGGTGGCGCTGGGTGCGCAGATGGTGGCGGCCATCAGTAGTGTGTATGGGGCGGATGCGCCCCAACTGGCGGCGCGCGAAATCGCTACTTTGTTCGACTGACCAACGCGCCCGACGCCATGGCACCCCTCGCCGTGGCGGATGTTTGATTGCAGCTGCCGTCC
>AEPR01000694.1 GCA_000195205.2 Oxalobacteraceae bacterium IMCC9480
TCCTTGATTTTACGCATCGTAATCCTTGCTGCGGGCATACACGGCTCCAGACAAATAGCTGGCAGCCTACCCGCGTGGTGGGTTCGTTGCGTAACACCATGGCGTTGCAGTACGACGCCGGTCCGGTATCGTGACCGACGATTCCGGTATCGTGACCGGTCAAACCGGTACGGTCCTGAAATCGGTCACGTTCGACCGGAATCCGCGGTCACGATCCGTCGGAATCGTCGGTCACGTTCAACCGGAATGGCTGGTCACGATGGACCGGAATACCCAGTAGCCGCAAACCGGCGGAATTTTTCCACCTTCCAAAGGTGCTGACGGAAATCCTGATTTGCACTGTTTCCGCATACATCAACAAGCCGACAGTGTTTGCGTGCAGGTTTTTAGCTGTAAACCGGCCGGGGGTGGGCATTTTCAGGCGACGGGTGAACGCTTCGCCGATTCAGACGGGCCAA
>AEPR01000693.1 GCA_000195205.2 Oxalobacteraceae bacterium IMCC9480
CGTCACGTGCTGAACAACGCGACAGAACTCTGCAGAATGTGATGACGACGTTCGGTGTTGCGCTTGTTTGTATCGGAACGGTTCAGCAAATATTGACTAGGATCCTAACATCTGTGCCTTCTCGGATTTGAAGTGCACCAACGTCTTGCTCTCGCCAGACTTCAGGTAATTTCATCTTGCCGAGGCTAGATGGTATGCGAGCTCAAATTACTGATCTTGCCAAAGCAAATGATCGCAGCATGAATACTGTGATCGTGGCGCGGCTCCAAGATAGCTTCGCCACGAATCAGCTCAAAATAAGTTGGCCAGACCTCATAGAAGCGCAGCATAAAGAGGCGGTCCAATGCGGCACCACGATCACGATTACACCCGAAAAACGAACAATCGAACTGACCTCGCAGCACAATTACCCTGCCCGCCACGGCTACGCTTCGTCTCGCCAGATCGCATTTATGCGCTGGTGCTGGAGCAGGATCTGCTGGGAGATTGGTACGTAGTACAGAGCTGGGGTGGCAAGCAGAACTTGCGTCGCGGTGGCTAGGTGCGCGTCGTTAAGAGTTTTGACGCCGGACTGGTAGTGATTTAAAACCTCCAGCTGTGCCACGAGAAACACGGCTATATAGCTATTGTTTGAATATCTAATTGATATTCACAGTGATTCAATGAATACTAGAAATGAATTCGTTAAGCTTTTATTAATCCGCTCGGCCGTTTGTAAACTCGTAACCTGAGTGGTGATGGTAAGCATGGAGATTGTATGCAATCAGGATCACTTCTCTGTCTTCTTCTGCTGGTAAAACGCGCCTTAACCGTGGCATTGATAGGAGGATTTATACTGTCGCTTGGACTGATGACTTGGAGTCTTTTCCCGAGCCCTGTAGATGTTCCCGATATTGATACTTCTGTATCGATATTTAAGTTTGTTGCTAGTGGTGCAGCATTGGCTGGGGTGACCTTCTTTTTTACAAAAAATATAAGCACCAGCCAGCTGCTTACTCATACTTCTGCTTTTTTGATTGAAGAAATGCCGCGGGCTTTCAAAGCTTCGCTGTTATTGAGTTCTTCCAAGCAATCAGGCTGGTCTATTGAACGACAAATTGACGGCGTATCAGAAGCGTTAGTTTACGTTGATCATGTCAGAGGAACACCCTCCGCGACCTATGCAATCGAAGCTTTGGATGCCCGCATTCATTTACGCATTACCCTCAATACATTTCGTTTCGTTGTGCTTTACTACATTCCTCGGTTGGCGGGTGTAACTGAAGAAACCGTTACGAGTGCAACTGAAATGGTGCGAATTGGCGCAGAACAAGCTGGCTACCGCTGCAAAATCACTACCAATCCGGGACTAGACCATCAGATGTCATTCGTTGAAATTTATTTTTATCGGATTGCAGAGCAGGACCTTCTGCTTGGTACCTCGGCTCGACTATTTTGGAGCCAAGACATCGCAGTTATGACCAAATCAATGATGCTGCAGCTTCAACGCCACGGTATAAAAATGGAGTGAGTTGTTAGCATGGTTCTGTCGCGTTAAATTTTTATCGGGCGGGGTTGGTTAAATTTCGCGCTTTGAAAATGGGTTTGCCTGAGATATTAGATATTAAAGAATTGCGATTGCCGCTCGATGTAATTCTGGTGCGCATTCGCTGGTATGCGGTTTATCCGTTGAGTTACCTACATCTGGAAGAAACTATGGAAGAGCGCGGTGTTCGTAGACCAATCTTCGATCAATCGCTGAACGATCCGATTCTCGACGCTGCTGGAAAAAGTATTCCGCAAATACAAGTGTCTTGTTGGCGCAAGCTGGCGCATGAACGAGATCTACATCAAGGTCAAAGGCGTATGGAAATATCTCTGCCACACGGCGAACAAGAAAGACAAAACAGTCGATTTTTTGCTGGCGACGAAGCTCGACAAGACGGCAGCCAAACGCTTTTTCGACAACGCTATGCAAGCCAGCAACGTGCCCGAAACGCCACGATGGACAAGAGCGGCGCGAACAAGGCGGCGATCAACAAGATCAATGCCGACAGGGACAAGCCGATCATCGTTCGCCAAGTCATAAGTCTTTAAAATATGGTCGGACATGGTCCTCCTGCGGTAAAGCGTGTGCCCAAACCAATATTAAATTTTTAATTCTTTCGGTCCGTCAAAAACGTCCTGGCTGTCATTGAATTCATGCACATGCTTCGCAAAGGACAGTCGATGATGGTAAGCGTTGCGGACATGTCTTTCGCAGATCAATTTTACGCATTGGCAGGACAAATTCGCCCAGCTTGAACGCGGCAGGACGCACCTGCCAAAAAAAAATTTTTCTTGGCGCCCTAGCGCGGCAGAACCGTATTTTGAGCTTGTTGCGCCCGCGTCCGCAGAACACAAACCAGTGCGGCTTGACCGGTTCATGCCCAAGGTCTCGACCACCATCAGCGCCAAGATGTTGACCGTTTGCCCATGACGGTCACGCTGGGTGCCAGGTAGGCGGTAACCTGGGGTGTGTTCCACATCAGAGCACCGCGGCCAGGACCGCTGGCAGCCAGCCTAGTTGTTCGGCACTGGGCAGGCGCAGCACCTAGCCGCTCGGCGTTCGCATTATCCGTGTCGGCCTCAGAAACATTTCGTTGCCGGTCAGCGGCACGCTGATCAGCGTCATCGCAGTAGCAGGCAATGTCAGGCGCTTGCGCCATTGATACACATTCTAGGTCGACACGCCCACCTGCTTGGTAAGCGTCCAAGCAAGGCATCTTGCATTA
>AEPR01000692.1 GCA_000195205.2 Oxalobacteraceae bacterium IMCC9480
AAACCCGCCAGCAGGAAATCTCCCAACTGCAGAAGAAAAGAAAAATCGATTTGCAAGAAATTGAACTGGCGCAGCAAAAAACATTTGCAGAACACAACGTCAGCAATATTTCGCAACTGCTGATGTGCGTTCGAGGATTTTCGAATCATTTGCCTGACTCTTCCGTCGAAATGTCTGTTCCACTATTCGGGCAATCCAATCAACCGGACGCCATCAATGAACTACGGCATCGACTCATGCAGACCCATTGCCTGCAAGATATCAGCGCACGGGCTCATCATGGCAGCCACGACAATGCATGCTGGTTGCGTGCCTCATGGCTATCCGTTTTTGCTTGTGCTGCGCCTGAATTTCTTGAAGCCAGATTACGGTCCATTTCTGATCCGGACAACACGCTGATACCAATCAAAGCGAACCTTCTCAAACACCTTGCGCAGCTTTATCAACAGGATGTGCGCGCCTTCATGCAGGGTCTTCCGCCTGGCGATACGGCACTGTCAACTGCCGCTGCGCGCCTTGGCCCAGCCGGAAAAATAGAGAATCTCCTGCCTGCTGGCGACTACGGCATATTTTCCGGTCGCAGTATCGAATCCTTCCTGCGCCAACTGCAATTACATTTGGCGGCACCGTTTCGCGGCACTGACCGTGCATTCATGAGCGAGATCGAAGGCCTGACCATGCCAGGCTCACCCGCAAGCAGCAACTTGCCGGTCACACTACATCGGGCACTTGGCCTGCCGGTACTGGTCATCGAAACCGGTTCCAGCGTCTCGTATGGAGAAGCGGGCAGACAGCTCAATGTATCCGGTGAACTGCGTATTGCCGCACCAAGCGGATCGGCACTGGCGCAAGAAATCGAACACGCATTACAACAAGATGCGGCGTGCGCCTTGCATCCGGACCATATCATCGACAGGTTCAGCCATTGGCCGATTCTCTGGCTATCGCAAAATCATTACGACCTCCACCTGCCTAAATCGGGACGCGACGAATCCCCGATCTGTGATCAACATTTGAATTGATTACCCAATCTCACTCTCAGAAAACTCATCATGTCTGGTATATCCCCTGTCAGCCCCCGGTCACCCCGATCGTCAATTGAACGCACGGCGTCCCAACAATTTCGTCGCTCAACAAACGCAATAACAGAGCGTTGCCGTATCTTGTGGAATAACTTACTAGCTAGACAAAACCGCGTCGGAATAACGCTTGGCAAAGAAGATGTCGGCGAAAATGTTGCAGACGTTATTTGTCCGTTTGAAGGCGCCGTTAACGTAGAGGTCGGCGCCAATATACAAATCGGCTCCAATGAAAAAAGAAATACCGTGTTTGTACATGCCAATCAAATTCAATTTGCTCAGCCACTTGTCCGATCAGCGACCGACAGCCAGGATCGACCTGTCGTAAGAACTGCCATTGCAGGTCAATCGCCACAAGAATTTCGCTTTTGTGAAAGATTCCTGATTCACGGCCTTGAATCCGGAAATGGTCTTTTCCAATTTGTTTCCCGTAAGGCGCATGCCTATACGAAAAACCCATCAAAAGAACGCTCCAGAGAAAGCAGCATTCTTGACCAACTGCTTGGTGCGTGGAAAAACAAAAAAGGTGCGGCCCTGTTAATAGCGAACCGATTCGATTTATACCGTATGGAGAAAATTGCACTTGATGAGGACAGTGACCACTGCTGCTACGAGCTCTACGCGAAGGACTGTATGACAGGGGAACCCAAGACAATGCTGATCACGCAAGCTGGGTTAAAGTTCACCGAAAAGGTACTCAAGCCGAGGGAAATACAGCGTGCCAGCACATTGATGGACATGCACAAACAAAGGCAAAGCGAGTTCAATCAGAGAATCTTCTCCACACCGCAACTGTCATCAGACAGGCAACCCGATCCCACGGTCATCAGCTACGCCGGCATCGGCCGCAACGCCACCTTGATTGCCTACCGCGAGGCGCTGTTACGAACTGGTGACAGTACCGACAATGCGCTAGCCGATATCATCAGCCGGGGCCGTCGCGACCGCGGTCCGCGCTTCGTCCATTCCGCAGCCCAGTTGCAGGCCCTGCAAGAAGCCGTGGACCTGGCCAAAGACGCCAACCGACCGACGCGCCCGACCGCGGCACAATTCGCTGCCAGTCGACTCATACCCTGATGCAGCCACCCTCACCCATGCCCATGCCGATGATGCACATCCGGAAAATGCGCATGCGTGTGCAGCAGTTCATCATGCCGGTGCGGATGGCTATGACTGCCGTCCGCGCCGACGTCCTCCTCGCCTTCATGCTCATGCTGATGATGTAGATCATGCGTATGACGATGCGCATGCGTCATCAGGTCATGACGATGGACGTGGGCGTGCCGCTCAGTCAGATGCAACACCACGCCGATGGCCATCAGCGCGCCGGCCGCCAGCAAAGTCGGCGTAACGGTCTCACCACCCAGCACCGCCAGCAGCGCGCCAAAAAACGGTGCCACCGAAAAATAAGCTCCCGTGCGCGCACTGCCCAGATGGCGCAGCGCCACGACGAACCAGCTCAGGCTGACGCCATACGCCAGCAATCCCAGCAGCATCGCCGCGGCCGTGACCGTCACTGACGGCAATGGCGCGCCCAGCCCGAAGGCGATGCCAAGATTGACCGGCCCGGCCACCAATCCCTTGACGCCGGCGATCCAGGTTGCGTCGGTTAGCGACACCTTGCGCGTGAGGTTATTGTCGATGCCCCAGGCCAGACAGGCACCGAGCACGGCCAGCGCCGGCCACAGGTCGGGCAAGCTGCCCGCGCCGGACCAGCTCAGCAGCAACGCACCGGCAAGAATCACTGCCATGCCGAAGGCGATGCGGCGGTCGACGTTTTCGCGGAACACGCACCACGCCAGCAGCGCGGTGAACACCGCTTCGGCATTGAGCATCAGCGACACCGTCGCGCCCGGCAAGCGCGTCAGTCCCAGCATCAGCAAGGCCGGACCGAGGACGCCGCCGGCCAGAATCGCGCCGGCAAACCAGCGCCGTTCGGCCGCCGGCAGCTGCACGCGTGGCGCACGGACCAGTCGACGCCACAGCATCAGGCCGAGCCCGGAGCCGACATATAGCAAGCCGGCCAGCATCCACGGACCGACGCTGCCAAGCAGCCACTTCGCCAGCGGCGTGGCCGCACCGAACAACAATGCCGCGCCCAGGGCAGCAGCAATGCCGTTGCGTGAAACGGGATGGGACAAGTCCATGATGTAACTCCTCATAAGCACTAACATTTTTCATCCGCACGGTTCGCCTGTGGATTGCGAAGCCTAGCATTCATGCAGGTTGCGCTCGTCGATAACGCGATTTCCCTGTGCTTCGCCACGAGCAGGCTGTGGCTGGGCACGGCCTCTTGTGCCCACGCG
>AEPR01000691.1 GCA_000195205.2 Oxalobacteraceae bacterium IMCC9480
CCGGTGTGCACCGCCTCGTGCGCAAGTCGCCATTCGATTCGGCAAATGGTCGTCATACCTCGTTCTCAAGCCTGTTCGTGTATCCGGAAGTCGATGACTCGCTGGAGATCGACATCAATCCTGCCGACGTGCGGGTCGACACCTACCGCGCTTCCGGTGCCGGCGGACAGCACATCAACAAGACCGATTCCGCAGTGCGTCTGACCCATGGTCCGACCGGCATCGTCGTCCAGTGTCAGAACGACCGCAGTCAGCACCGCAACCGCGCCGAAGCGTGGGCCATGCTGAAGTCGCGCCTGTACGAGCATGAAATGCGCAAGCGCATGAGCGACCAGCAAAAGCTGGAAGACTCCAAGACCGATATCGGCTGGGGTCACCAGATCCGTTCGTACGTGCTGGACCAGTCGCGCATCAAGGATTTGCGCACCAGCTTCGAGACCGGCAATACCAAGGCGGTACTCGACGGTGACATTGACGAATTCATTGCGGCCTCGCTCAAGCAAGGCGTGTAATTTCTCCCTTTTTGATTGCCCACTTTATGACCACCACCACTGAAGTCGCCGCTGGCCTCCCAGCTCCCGACGAACATTCGATCCTGGCGGAACGGCGCAGTAAGCTCGCTGCGATCCGCGCTGCCGGTATCGCGTTCCCGAATGATTTCCGGCCGCAGCACAAGGCCGCCGCGCTGCATCTGCAATTCGACGTACTGGACAACGAGGCGCTCGACGCCACGCCGGTGAAGGTCGTCGTGGCCGGTCGCATGATGCTCAAGCGCGTGATGGGTAAGGCCTCGTTCGCGACCTTGCAGGATGCCTCGGGCGTGCGCGCCGATGGCCGCATCCAGCTCTACATCACCAATGACAACGTCGGTGCCGACGCCCACGACGCGTTCAAGCATTACGACCTGGGCGACATCCTCGGTGCCGAAGGCCTGCTGTTCAAGACCAAGACCGGCGAGCTGTCGATCAAGGTGACGGCACTGCGCCTGATCACCAAATCGCTGCGCCCGCTACCGGACAAATTCCATGGCCTGGCCGATCAGGAAATGAAATACCGCCAGCGTTACGTCGACCTGATCATGAGCGAAGAAACACGCCGCACGTTCAAGGCGCGCACGGCGACGATGTCGTCGATCCGCCGCTTCATGAATGAACACGAGTTCATGGAAGTCGAAACGCCGATGCTGCACACCATTCCCGGTGGTGCCGCTGCCAAGCCCTTCATCACGCATCACAACGCGCTCGACATGCAGATGTTCCTGCGCATTGCGCCCGAGCTGTATCTGAAGCGACTGGTGGTCGGCGGCTTTGAACGCGTCTTTGAAGTCAATCGCAACTTCCGCAATGAAGGTGTGTCGCCGCGCCATAATCCGGAATTCACGATGATGGAATTCTATGCGGCATATGTCGATTATCACTGGCTGATGGACTTCACCGAAGCCGTGATTCGCCAGGCGGCCATCGATGCGCACGGTACCGCGACACTGACCTATCAGGGTCGCGAGTTGGACCTGAGCCAACCGTTCCGTCGCTTCACGATCCTCGGTGCGATCAATCATTACGCGCCGCAGTACAGCGCCGAGCAACTGGCCGATGCCGACTTCATCAAGACCGAACTGAAAAAATTCGGCGTGAAGCCGTTCGCTACCGCCGGCCTCGGTGCACTGCAACTGGCACTGTTCGAAGAAACCGCCGAAGCGCAATTATGGGAGCCGACCTACATCGTCGATTACCCGGCCGAGGTCTCGCCGCTAGCGCGCGCCTCCGATACGGTGCCCGGCATCACCGAGCGTTTCGAGCTGTTCATTTGCGGGCGCGAGCTGGCCAACGGTTTCTCGGAATTGAACGATGCCGAGGACCAGGCCGCGCGCTTTCAGGCGCAGGTCGCGGCCAAGGATGCGGGCGATGAAGAGGCCATGTTCTACGACGCCGACTATATCCGCGCCCTCGAATACGGTATGCCGCCGGCCGGTGGTTGCGGCATCGGTATCGACCGGTTGGTGATGCTCATTACCGATTCGCCGAACATCCGTGACGTGATATTGTTCCCGCATCTGCGCCGGGAAGATTGAGCCAAAGCGCCGATGACCTTCCCTGTGTCGAATGGATCATGTGATGGTTACATCACATTACGTTTGACACAGGAACTTGCTAGCCTCACCTGGTATCCATCGCCATACTCGCCCCACCCGACTGCAACACGGTCGTCCGCACGCACAGGAGAATCCATGAAGAACAAACATATGTCAGGCGGAATCCATCCACTGATGGCCGCTGCTGCTGCCGCCGTCATTCTGGTCAGCCTGGTCGGGGTCGCCGCGATCACCGGTCTCCTGCCAAGCTCGACCGCCAATCAATCTGCCGAAGCAACAGTAAAGGCAAACTCGCAGACCTCTGCACCAGCGCCAATGCTGGCTTCCGAAAACACGCAAAAGTCCGCCGCCTCCGAACCGGTCGTCAAACACGCCAGTCCTGCCAAACAAGCACCACGGCCGGCGACTGACAACTATCAGCAGCAAGCCGCTGCGTCCTGCTACAACTGCGGCAGGGTTGAATCCGTCAAGACCATCCAATCTGCGGCCCAGCCTAGCGGCGTCGGCGTAGGTGTCGGTGCAGTCCTTGGTGGCTTGCTGGGTAATCAGGTCGGTGGCGGCAATGGCCGTACGCTGGCTACCGTGGCAGGTGCCGTCGGTGGCGGTTATGCCGGCAACGAAGTCGAGAAGCGCTCGCGCGGTACCACCAGCTATCAGGTCCGGGTCCGCATGGATGACGGCCAGCTGCAGACTTTCCCGAGCGACAGTCCGGATGGCTGGCGTGCCGGTGACGAAGTGCGTGTCGTCAATGGGTCACTGACCTCCCGCAACTAATGTCCTGATCCGCGGGAGCGGATCCCTATAAAAAAGACGGCCAGCGTGCCGTCTTTTTTTTGCCCGTGGCAGGTGCGCAGCCGCCAAAGATCAGCACCGTCATTGGTGAACAAGACCGTTTTTGACGTGCATCAACGAATTTCGGGCGCACACTCCCTAGCATCGACTGCTCGTTACGTCGGTACCCACTACCCGAAAGGAAACATCATGTTCAAGACCATCCTCGTCCCCACTGACGGTTCTGCGCTATCGGACAAAGCCATCCACGCCGCTATCGAATTCGCCCAATTGACCGGCGCCCGCATCGTCGGTTTGTCGGTCGCTGAACCGTATCCGTACTCGCCGCTGTCAGAAGGTGCCATCACCATCGACTCGACCGCCTATCAGGAAAAAATGCTGGAGATCGCGCGCAGCAACGTCCGGCAGATCGCCGATGCGGCCAGTGCCGCCAATGTCACCTGTGAAACGCACGTGCGTGAATCTTTCAGCCCCTACGAAGAAATCGTCAGCGTCGCCGACCTGCACGGATGCGACGTGGTGTTCATGGCCTCGCATGGCCGCAAGGGATTGAACAAGCTGTTTGTCGGTAGCGAGACCCAGAAAGTGCTGGCCCATTCAACGTTGCCGGTCCTGGTTTTTCGCTAGACAGCGCGCGTCCTGCCGGCGGCAATACCGTCGCCGGATCATTTCTTCCCACCCATAACAATCGGACTACGATGGCTTTCCTCCAAGGCAAAAAAATCCTGATCACGGGACTGCTGTCCGCCGCTCCATCGCGTATGGCGTTGCGCAGGCCTGCCGGCGCGAAGGCGCCGAACTGGCGTTCACTTACGTCGGAGCGCGTTTTCGGGACCGGCTCGGCGAGTTCGCCAAGGAGTTCGGCAGCGAACTGATCTTTGATTGCGATGTCACTAGCGATGACAAGATCAACGCCACTTTTGCCGATCTGTCGCAGCACTGGGAACAGCTGGACGGGCTGGTGCATGCGATTGCCTTTGCGCCAGCCGAAGCGATCAGCGGCGACTTTCTGGATGGTCTGTCTCGCGAGGCGTTCCAGATTGCGCACGATGTGTCGGCTTACAGTTTTCCGGCGATGGCCAAGGCGGCACTGCCGATGCTACGACCAAATTCGGCCTTGCTAACCCTGAGTTATCTGGGTGCCGTGCGCATCGCGCCGCACTACAACACGATGGGTCTGGCCAAGGCGTCGCTTGAGGCCAGCGTGCGTTATCTGGCGGAATCGCTGGGGCCGAAAGGGATACGCGTCAACGGCATTTCGGCAGGTCCGATCAAGACGCTGGCGGCCAGCGGCATCAAGGATTTTGGCAAGCTGCTGGCAATGGCATCGCGTGGCGCGCCGCTGCGACGCAATGTCACGATTGAGGATGTCGGCAATGTTGCGGCCTTCCTGTTATCGGATCTGGCAGCCGGGATCACCAGCGAAATCACGTATGTCGATGGCGGGTTCTCGCATGGGATGGCGTGCGAACCGACTAGCTAAAGTTCATGGCCTTGAAGTCGATGACGTCAAGGTTTACGGGCTTGCCAATCCGTACCATCCGTTCGTCCTGAG
>AEPR01000690.1 GCA_000195205.2 Oxalobacteraceae bacterium IMCC9480
CCCTACCAATTGTGGGCTGCGGTGCAGGAATAGCTGATCGATGCTTAGTCGTCGGAGCCCAGCGCGACCCGCGCCGCCGCCAGATCCCACGCCGCCTGCCCCACCGTCTTGAAGACCGGCAGCAAGTCCGACGCCGGCAAGCGCTTCTCCAGCACCGATGCCAAGCCGCGCACCCCCGCCCAATCCACTTGCGCCTGAATCAGGTCACCCGCTTCATGCTGCGCACCAGCGACATCATCGACAACAATCTGTCGCGCCTGCAGCAGCGCCGCCGGAAATTCCGCCATCTCCGGCTTGAACGCACCGACGCCGATGGCCAGCGTGCTGGCATCGAGATGCGCGGGAATCACCGGCGTGCGCGAGGTCGTCAGCGCGATGAGAACATCCGTCACCGGTACCTCACCGAACGCACTCGACAACGCCGTCGCCGTGATCTGCGGATACCGCAAGCGCAGCGCTACACAGAACAATTCGGCCTTGGCGACATCGCGCGCCGCAATCCGGAAATCCCCGACACCGAAGAAGTCGATCAGCGCCTCCGCATGTGCCAGCGCCTGCACGCCAGTGCCGATCAGCAGCGCCGATTGCGGTGCTCGCGGCAGCAGCGTTTGAATACCCAGCAGCGTGACGGCAGCAGTCCGGCGCGCGGTCACGGTCGGGCCGTCGAGCAGCGCCAGCCGCTGACCGGTCGCGCTATCGAAGACCACGACTTCGCCCTGGATCACCGGTAACGCGCGGCGCGCATTGTCCGGATGGACCGTGACCAGCTTGGTCACGCCGATGTCGCTGGCGGTGGCAGGCATGCACAACAGGACGCCGCCGCCATCCAGCGGCACGACCAACCGTTCAGGCGAGCGCAGTTGACCCGCTGCCAGCTCGCGTGCGGCAATCGCGATGGCCGGTACCAGACGTGAGTACGGCAATGCCTGCGCGGTCTGCCCGGCATCGAACGTACGCATGGTCAGCATTGTGCGGCAATCAGTTTGCCCAGCTTTTCGATGCCTTCGCGGATGCGCTCCGGCGTCACGGTGACAAAGCTCAGGCGCAGCGTATTACGCACCGGGTTGGTCGCATAGAACGGCGCGCCCGGCACGAAAGCGACATTTTGCGCGATCGCTTGATCGAGCAATTGCGTACTGTCGATGTGCGCCGGCAGCGTGACCCAGATGAACATGCCGCCCTCTGGTTGCGTCCATGTGACACCCGCCGGAAAGAAGCTAGTCAATGCCGCCAGCATCGTCGCGCAGCGCTCGGCGTACAGCGCACGGATGGTCGGAATATGCGTGTCCAGAAAACCATCCTTGACTACTTCGTACACCACCATTTGCGTCAGCGTCGCGGTGTGCAGATCGGCCGCCTGCTTGGCCAGTTCGAGCTTGCGCACCAGCGGCAGCGGCGCGACTACATAGCCGAGGCGAATGCCGGGCGTCAGCGTTTTCGAGAACGATCCCATGTAGACCACGCCGTCGGGATGCATGGTCAGCATCTTCGGCAACGGTGCTGCGCGATAGCTCAGCGCGCCATACGGGTCGTCTTCGATCAGCGGCAGGCCGAGCCGGGCGCAGGTATCGACCAGCGCGAGCCGGCGCTCCAGCGATAGCGTGCGGCCGGTCGGATTCTGAAAATTCGGTAACGCATACAACAGCCGGGCACCCGCGCCCACCGAAGCCACCGCCTCCGGCAACAAGCCGCCCTCGTCGCCCGGAAGCGACACGAACTCGGGACCATAGACCGAAAACGCCTGCAGCGCGCCAAGGTAACTCGGGGTCTCGACCAGCACCTTGCTGCCTTCATCGATCAGCACCTTGCCGATCAGGTCGAGCGCCTGCTGCGAACCCGACGTCATCAGCACCTGCTCCGGCGCAATCGTCGTCCCCGGAATCGACAGCGAATTGGCGACCCATTCGCGCAGCGGCAAGTAGCCATCAGTCGGTCCATATTGCAGCGCGATCCGGCCACTCGCCGACAGGACCTTGTCGAACGCAGCCTGCATGCGCGCGACCGGAAAGGTGTCCGGCGACGGCAAGCCGCCGGCGAACGAAATGACTTCCGGACGCACGGCGATCTTCAGGATTTCGCGGATGACGGAGCCTTGCAGGCGACGGGCGCGTTCGGCAAATTGCCATGCAATGGCGGGGATTTTTTCGGTGGGCATGGTGTCTCCGGAGAGGAAAAAAATTCAGGCTGGCTTGTGGCTGGCGCGGGAACGGACGATGCCGGATAGGCGCCGTCCGGTAAAAATTAACGCAATCAGGCCGGGCGGATCTCGGCGATCATTTCGATTTCAACGCAGGCGCCCATCGGGATTTGCGCCACGCCGAAGGCCGAACGGGCGTGCTTGCCCTGCTCGCCAAACAGTTCGCCGATCAGTTCCGACGCGCCGTTGGTGACCAGATGCTGCTCGGTGAAATCACCGGTTGAATTGACCAGGCTCATCAGCTTGACGATGCGGGTGACGCGGTTGAGGTCGCCGCCGCAAGCCGACTGCAAGGTGGCCAGCAGGTCGATGGCGATACCGCGCGCAGCCAGTTTGCCTTCTTCGGTAGTGATGTTCTTGCCGAACTGGCCGACCCAGACCTTGCCGTCTTTTTTGGCGAGATGGCCGGACAGGAACACGGTGTTGCCGGTCTGGACTGCCATCACATAGGCAGCGGCTGGCGCAGCGGTGGCGGGCAATTCGATATTGAGGGCGGTCAGTTTGTCGTAGACGGACATGGAGTACTCCAGAAAAAAAGTTTGCCGGCGGCACCTGCCACCGGCCAGAAAAAAATTTGATCGTGCATTATCGCCGCTATACCGCGGCATTCGTCACATCCAGATCGCCGCGGCCGCATACAGCGTCAGCACGACCATCACGACGCAAAACACGCGCTGCCATTTCGGCTGTGCCAGATAGCGCCGCAGCACCGAACCGGCACCGGCCCACACCGCGATGCACGGCAGGTTGACCGCACAGAATACGAAGCAGAACAGCGCGATGGCCAGCGCCACCGGTTGCACCACCGGCAGGAAAGCCGCCACGCCGGTGATAGCCATGACCCAGGCTTTGGGATTGGCGAACTGAAACAATGCCGCGCCAAGAAAAGTCATCGGCCGCTGGTCCTCGCCCTCGTCCTTGCGAAACGCGATGCGGCGCAATTGCCAGGCCAGATACACCAGATACCCGGAGCCGGCCACCTTCAGGCCGAGGTGCAGGACCGGCACCGCCAGGATCAGGCTACCGATGCCCATCGCGCACAGCGCCAGCATCACGCCAAAGCCGAACGCAATGCCAAGCATGTGCGGAATCGAGCGCAGGAAGCCGAAGCGGATGCCCGACGACGTCAGCATGATGTTGTTTGGCCCGGGCGTGATCGATGACACGAAGGCAAACACCATCAGAGGAAGCAGAGAAAAAAACAGGGATGACATGATCAGCACCGCAAGCAGGAAGAGGCTTCATCGTAATCGACAACACCAGTACAGCACCAGTACAATTACCCATTCATTTCTCTAGACTGTCACGGTGTCATGGCCAGTACAAATCCCCCGCTCCTTATGCGCGACAGCGCCGAATCCCTGGTCGAACAGATCGTCCGGTCGGTCAGCCTGCGCATCGACGACAAGCTGTTGCGCACCGGCGCGCGGATGCCGTCGATCCGCCAGTTCTCGGACCTGCACGATGTCTCGCGCTTTACCGTCGTCGAAGCTTACGACAGGCTGGTCGCAAAAGGCTATCTGGAATCGCGGCGCGGCTCAGGTTTTTACGTGCGCGAACGGCATGCGATGGCCAGCGCCGGAAGGCATCCGGATGCCTCGGCTGCGACCCCGCCCAAACTTGATGTGGTCTGGCTGGTACGCAATATGTTCCGCCAGTTGCCGCCGCAAAAAATGCCTGGTAGCGGCTTGCTGCCTAACGACTGGCTCGACGCCGACCTGATCGGCAATGCCTTGCGTTCGGTCGCGCGCAGCAACCAGAACCTGCTGTTGCAATACGGCGTGCCGCAGGGATTTCTGCCGCTGCGCCAGCAACTACAACTGAAGCTGGCCGAGCTCGACATCACCGCCACGCCCGAGCAATTCATCACCACAACCGGCGTGACGCAGGGACTCGATCTGGTGGCGCGGCATTTTTTGCAGCCGGGCGACACCATCTTCGTCGATGATCCTGCGTGGTTTTTGATGTTCGGTTCGTTCTCGCTACTGGGCGCCAAGGTGATCGGCATTCCGCGCCTGGCCGATGGTCCCGATATCGTCCGGCTGGCCGAGATGGCCGCGCTGCACAAGCCGCGCCTGTACGTGATCAATTCGGTGCTGCACAACCCGAGCTCGACCTCGCTGTCGGCGGCCAAGGCCTTCCAGATTTTGCGGCTGGCCGAGCAGCATGACTTCATGATCGTCGAGGACGATATTTACTGCGACATGCATGCCGGCAGTACCACGCGCATCGCCGCGCTGGACCAGCTGCAGCGCGTGATTTACCTCGGCGGATTTTCGAAAACGCTGGCGGCAAATCTGCGCGTCGGCTTCATTGCGACCTCGCCCGAACTGGCGATCCAGCTGGCTGATCGCAAGATCCTGTCGACGCTGACCACCAGCGAAATCGGCGAGCGCGTGATCTACAAAATCCTGTCCGAAGGCCGCTATCGCAAACATCTGGACCGCTTGCGCAGCCGTCTCGACAGCGTGCGCGAAAAGACCCTGCGCCGGCTTGAACGCATCGGCATCCGTGTCGATAACGCCAGCA
>AEPR01000689.1 GCA_000195205.2 Oxalobacteraceae bacterium IMCC9480
ACGCTATCTGCAAATGAGCTTGCAATCGACAGCACTTGCTTGCATTCCATTTTCGCGTGCTCACGCTAACTGCAAATACCGGAAGGTTATGAACATTGTCTCACGAGGGTCTAGACAATCGGGCGACGATGCCTCAAATTTGCCGTATCAACCCAGGTGAGACGCGAAAAGCGTTTCGATAGCGGTGCCTCGTATGCGTGTACCTATACGATACAATATTCCGTACGCAATTTCCGCTTTTGGCCAAGAGCAGATATCGATTGAAAGTTTTGCGCCTTCTCAATTTCCTCGGATAAGTGGACCGTGGGTAGCATTTTTTAGTGCTCAATCAATAACAATTGTAGAAGAGAAACCTAGGCACCAATATGTAAGAGGTGATATTACGGCACTCAGTCTGTACGTGGCTTGGTCACTATTTTAAATGACTTACAACTGATAGCTGCCTTAAGCTTTATGCAATAAATTTAGGCGATCTCTCAATAGGCTGAGAACATGCATTTTGAATTATCAGTTCTGCATAAAAAGTAACTTATAAAACCAAAATGAAGAAAACTACTGATGCTCTTGCACGCGCAAAACTACATTTGGACTTGGGCGAAAGTGCCGAAGCAAAAAAGCTGTTAATTCGTATCGATAGGAAATATCCAGGCGAGATCGAAGTGATCAGTCTCTTGGGAATAATCACCGGTAACGAAAAAAACTACGACGCATGTGTCAAATATTTCGAAAGAGCAACTAGATTGCGTCCAAGTGATGTCGAAAATTGGTACTACAAAGGAATGGCGCACCAAAAAATGTATTGTCACCGCGAAGCTATTTCAGCTTTCACACGCGCGCTAAAATTGCACCCTGATTTTTTCGAGGCATTGCATGATCGTGCAAATTCTTTCCGTGAAATAAGGTTTTTTGAAGAAGCCATTGCTGATTTCCACCGTGCAATCACCTTGAATGCCTCACGTTTTGAGGTCTATTACAATCGTGGCATCACATACGGCTTAATGAAGCGCTACGACGATGAAGTATCCGACTACCATCTGGCACTGGCATTAAATCCGCATAGTACTGAATCTCTGATCAATTTATCATTGGCTTATTCCCTGCAGGGAAATAGCGATAAAAGCTTCGAATACATAACTAAAGCGATTGAAAAAGACAACCGCAACCCCACAGCATTAGCAATCCGCGCTGGAGTTTTTTTCGATAGGAAAATGTTCGATAAAGCAGCAGACGATTGTCGTCTCGCACTTTCGATCAACCCAGAGCATCCCGAAGCACTCTCGAACATGGCGGCGTTGTTCGAGCAAATAAGGAAGATTGAGGATGCCGTCTCGTTACTTACACGACTGTTAAAGCACGATCCTAATTATCCTTTCGCCTTGGGGCGGCTTGCACACTTAGAGGCGATGTCAAATAACTGGAAAGAAGTTGAGCGGCATTTACCTGTTATTCGACATCAATTACTTTCTAAGGAGAAAGTAATCTCACCGTTCTTTTTGCTTGGAATGTGCGATCAACCGGAATTACATTTGCTTGCAGCGCAAATATTGCTTGCTGAAAGCTTTCCCCCGCATAACTTTCCTGTAACGAAATCGTTACACGGTCATCATCTTCATCGGATCGCCTATGTCTCGAATGATTTTCATGCGCATGCGACGTCAATGTTACTGGTAGGATTATTAGAAGAGCATGATAGAAGTCGCTTTGAAATTTTCGCAATCTCGTATGGCCCCGATGACGATAGCGAAATGCGGAAGAGGGTTCAGGCAAGCGTTGACAAATTTATCGACGTATCCGGGAAAAGTGACAAGGAAATCGCGGGAATAATCAAGAATCTTGAGATCGATGTTGCGATTGACCTCAAGGGCTTTACCACTGGTTCAAAATTAGGTATTTTTTCATATCGACCGGCTCCAATTCAGGTGTCATACCTTGGTTATCCGGGTACGACTGCAGCGTCCTATATCGATTTCATTATTGCAGATTCGAAAGTGGTCACTGAGAAAAACCGCCAGTACTTCAGCGAAAAAATTGCTTATCTTCCACACTCCTACCAACCGAATGATCGGAAAAGACAGATACCGGAGTTGTCTCTGACAAAGGCTCATTACGGATTGCCTAATGACAGTATTGTTTTTGCCTCGTTCAACAACAGCTATAAAATTTCACGGTCGGCGTTTTCAATGTGGCTTGAAATCTTGCGAAACGTTCCGTCTTCCGTTTTGTGGCTACTTAAAACATCAGA
>AEPR01000688.1 GCA_000195205.2 Oxalobacteraceae bacterium IMCC9480
TGCAATAACCGCAGGGCATTGCACCGTATGCACCGACAGCAGGCGTCAATACCAACGGATATCGCATCATCTTTTCACGCCCGGAGGACGGCTACCTCGGTCCTCACCCCCTTCCCGAAGAGTCAACCCCAACCAGAATTCCGAACTTGTGACAGTATGCGTGCACGCAATTTAATTGCGTACAACTTATTTGCAAAACTTATTTGCAAAACTTATGTACAAGAACTCAACCGGAGATCCCCTTGATGACCACACTCGCTCGCTTGCCGAAAACCAGCACCCCGCTTCTTGCCCTTCTCGCCGGCACCTTCGCCTTCGCGTCGCCAGCCCAGGCTGCCGATGAAAAAAACGTGCATGAAAAGCTGGTCGACACGATGACCGTCCTGGCCAAGGGTCCGTATCCCGGCTATCGCGCCAACCATGCCAAAGGGATCGTCCTGACCGGCACCTTCACGCCAAGTGCCGAAGCGCCATCACTGAGCAAGGCGGTGCATTTTGCCAAACCGGTGCCGGTGACCGTGCGGTTCTCGAATCCGACCGGCGTGCCAACCATGCCGGATGCCTCGCCGAGTGCCAGCCCGCACGGCATCGCGATCCGTTTCCAGTTGCCTGAAGGCGGCCTGACCGACATCGTCAGCATCTCGTTCAACGGCTTTCCGGTGGCCACGCCGGAAGACTTCCTGAGCTTTCTGAATTCGGTCGCTGCGACCAAGCCGGATTCGCCGAAACCGACTCCGGTCGAACAATTCCTGGCCACGCATCCTGCCGCCATGAAATTCGTCAAGGCACCGAAACCCGCCCCGGTCAGCTTTGGCACGCTGGCATTCTACGGCGTCAATGCCTTCCAGTTCACCAATGCCAAAGGCGTTTCCCAGTACGCCCGCTATCAGATCATGCCACTGGCCGGGATGCAGGCGCTGACCGATGCCGAAGTCGCCAAGGCCGCGCCGAATTACCTGATGGACGAACTGCCGCAGCGCATTGCCAAGGGTCCGGTGCAGTTCCGCATCAGCGCCCAGCTGGCCGGCAAGGATGACCCGATCAACGATGGCACCGCGGTCTGGCCGGACAGCCGTCCGCAAGTCGAACTGGGGATACTGAGTCTCGACAAGATGTCACCGGACAGTGCCGCCGCCGAAAAGACGCTGGCCTTCAATCCGTTGCTGCTGACCGATGGCATCGCCCCGTCGGCCGACCCGGTCCTGCTGTCACGCCCGATCGCTTACAGCGTCAGCGTGATTCGCCGGTTGACCGGGAAGTAATCGTCCGTCGTTACACCAGTATCGTAGGGTGGGCACGGTTTCTGGTGCCCCATATGCATCAACTTAAGCCCATC
>AEPR01000687.1 GCA_000195205.2 Oxalobacteraceae bacterium IMCC9480
GACGAGTGATCCGATTGGGCTGGATGGAGGAATTAATACTTACACGTATGTGCTTGGGAATCCTCTAAGCTACATAGATCCGAAAGGTCTGGATATTTGGATCGAGGGACCAAATCCTAATGAGCCAGCATTCCATCAAAGCGTTAACGTTGGTGATCCCAATGGCGCATATGATTCATATAGCTTTGGAGTAAATGGACACGGCCTTGAAGGGGAAGTTTACAGAGATATACAACATGGAGGACGCATTTCCGACTACAAAAAAACGATTCCGCAGCAGGATTCGACATTTAAAAAATTAATGGAGCAACAAATCGGAAATAAGGGTATTTACGGCGTTGACGATATTTGCAGAAGTTGGAGCCAACGTCAATACAATAATTCCCCAGGCATTTCTAGCCCCCCCCCCA
>AEPR01000686.1 GCA_000195205.2 Oxalobacteraceae bacterium IMCC9480
ATTGCCCAGCCCTTGCTGGTGGCGCACCGGTCCGGCGGTGGCGACGGTGCGGGTGATGATCTCGCCCAGCACATAGGATTCGGTGAAGCGTTTCGAGCCGACTTGCAAGACCGGATCGGCAGCGTGGGCCTGCACACAGGAAAGCAGCAAGCCGAGCACTAGCAACAGAGATTTGAGGGAGGGCATCGACAGGACTCGCGCTAAATAGGAACGCCATTGTAGTGGCGCTGGCGAAAGTCGTGCCGATGCTGTCCGGTTCGGCTTAGGCCTGTCCTGAGGCACGGCGCTGACGGCGCGCACCGAACATCACGGCGACCAGGCCCAGTCCGAGCATCGCGTAGGTTTCCGGTTCCGGCACGGCGCTGACGGCCGATGCCGTGGCGGCGGCATACGAATGGCCCAGTTTCAGGTCCATTGCTGCCAGTCCGGCAACGGCCGGATCGATCATCAGATGCAGCGCATTGGTTTCGACGGAGCAGGATGTCAGCAGCGACGTACAGGTATTGAACTGTTCGTTGAGAGTCAGGCTGATACCAAGGCTGGTCAGGAAGGAACCCGTGGCACCACCCAGCATGGTATTGGCCATCGGCGTGGCACCTGCAATCGTGGACAGGTTGATCGATTGGCTCAATGTCGAGCCAAACCAGCTCAATGAAGCCAGCGACACGAGCGAGGACAGGTTAAGGGAAACATTGGTGAAGCTGTTCAGCGTGTTTGTGCCGTACAGCAAGCCGTTGATCATGCTGATTTGCGAGCTACTTTGCAGGGCATCGGCGGTCAGGCCTAGTGAAAACAACGGGGTTTTCATGACGGTGCTTGATGGTAGTGTCCCCGGCAGGGTGATAGGGGGTAAAAATTGCCCGCCAGGAAAGGTTATTGTTGGCGTTCCCGGTATCGTGGTGGTGGTCGTCGACGTTAATCCCACACCAAGATTCAATTTTTCGACACCGCCGTAACTCTTGACCAGCGTGCCGTCACTGAAGCTGGTATCAGCATTGAGAACGCTAGCTGACAAGCTCGTTTTTGCAGTGACCGCCGTTGAACTCAGCGGGCTAGGGGTGGCCGGTAGCAAATGGGCCGGTATGGCCAGCGCAGTCGTTCCGGTCAGGTTCAGATTGGCGACACTGCCCGTCACGTTGTAAGGCGTGCCGCTGGTCGTGCTGCCCACAGCGGCAGTGCCGGCGTTGACTGGCACGG
>AEPR01000685.1 GCA_000195205.2 Oxalobacteraceae bacterium IMCC9480
TTTCGAGCTTGTCGGCCAGCGCAACGGCGGTGCCGGTAGTGCTGGCAGGCAGCGCATCGCCGGCGAAACGTGGCTGGTAGTGTTCGGAAATAGCGACTGCGACTTCGGCCGGTTCGCCGTCATGGTGGGCGTAATACGTACCCATGATGCCTTGCAGCTCAGGGAATTCGCCGACCATGTCGGTGATCAGGTCGGTCTTGGCCAGCAGCGCGGCGCGTTCGGCCAGCGCCACGTCGTTGCCACTGGCCAGCGCGATCTTGCCGGCCAGCGCGGTGACGCGCGCGGTGCGTTGCGCCTGCGTGCCTAGCTTGTTGTGATAGACGATGCCGGCCAGTCCGGGCAGGCGCTCCGCCAGGGTTTTTTTCTTGTCCTGCTCGAAAAAAAACTTGGCATCCGACAGGCGCGGGCGGACCACGCGCTCATTACCGCCGATGATGTGTTGCGGGTCCTCGGTGGCGATGTTCGAGACGATCAAAAAGCGCGAGCGCAACTTGCCGTGGTCGTCGGTGAGCGCGAAATATTTCTGGTTGGTCTGCATCGTCAGGATCAGACATTCCTGCGGCACGGCCAGGAATTCTTCCTCGAAATGGCAGGCGTAGACCACCGGCCATTCGACCAGCGCCGACACTTCGTCGAGCAGCGCTTCGGGCATCAGGACGCGGTCGGTTCCGGCCGCGGCCAGCAAGGCAGCGCGGATGTTTTCCTTGCGCGCAGCCGGGCTGGCGATGACCTTGCCTTGCAATTCGAGGATGCTGGCGTAGCTGTCTGCGTCGCTGATGCGCAGTTCGCCTTCGGACAGAAAGCGATGACCCAGCGTGACGCGGCCGGCTTGCAGGCCCAGCAACGAAACCGGCAGCAGTTCATCGCCGAACAGCGCGATGAGCTTGTGCACCGGGCGCACAAACTGCACGGTGCTGCCGTCGGGACGCTGATAGCTCATCAGCTTTGGGATCTGCAACTTGGCAATAGCGTCTTCCAGCACGCTTTGCAAGCCATCGCGCAAGGACGCGCCTTCGGCGCTGTAATTGTAGAAAAAGCTGTCGGCCTTGCCATCGGCAGCACGTTCGAGGTCGGCCAGCGTGGGCGTTGCACCGGGAATGGCGAGCGCCATCGCTGCCAGTTTTTTCAGCAGCGGTGCTGACGGATTGCCTTCGGCATCGAGTGCGACCGAGACCGGCAGCACCTTGTCGCGCATTGTTTTAGTGGGCGAGATCGAGCGCACGTGCGTGACGGTAACGGCCAGCCGGCGCGGCGAGGCGAAGGTGGTCGCAGTCGCGCCGGCATCGAGGAAGTCGCGTGCAGTCAGGCCGGCAACGACGCCATTCGCAAATGCCTCGCCCAGTCTGGCGAGCGCCTTTGGCGGCAATTCTTCGGTAAGCAGTTCGACCAGCAGCGTTTGATTCATGGTTGGGCAGTCATTTTCGAAGCGGCTGCCAGCGAGTGGCAGCGTAAATTATTTGGAAGGACGAACTTCAGGCAGGCTGTTGGACGGCCGTCGGGGCATCGCACATCGGAAAGCCCAGCTGTTCACGTGATGCCAGATAAGCGTGCGCAACCCCGCGCGACAGCGTGCGGATGCGGCCAATGTAGGCGGCCCGCTCGGTCACCGAAATCGCGCCGCGCGCATCGAGCATGTTGAAGCTGTGCGCGGCCTTGAGGATCATTTCGTAGGCCGGCAAGGTCAGCGGGATCTCCATCAGGCGCTTGGCTTCGGCCTCAAAATTGGTGAATTGCGAGAACAGGAAATCGGTGTTGGCGTATTCAAAATTGTAGGTCGACTGCTCGACTTCGTTTTGATGGAACACGTCACCATAGGTCAGCTTGCGCGTGACGCCGTTGGTGGTGGCTTCGGTCCAGACCAGGTCATAGACGTTCTCGACGCCTTGCAGATACATGGCCAGGCGTTCGATACCGTAGGTGATTTCGCCTAGCACCGGCTTGCAATCGAGTCCGCCGACTTGCTGGAAATACGTGAACTGGGTGACTTCCATGCCATTGAGCCAGACTTCCCAGCCCAGGCCCCAGGCACCCAGCGTCGGGTTTTCCCAGTCGTCTTCGACGAAGCGCACGTCATTTTTTTTCAGGTCCAGCCCGAGTGCTTCGAGCGAACCGAGGTACAGGTCGAGGATGTTTTCCGGTGCCGGCTTGAGCACGACCTGATACTGGTAATAGTGCTGCATCCGGTTCGGGTTCTCGCCATAGCGGCCATCCTTGGGACGGCGCGATGGCTGGACATAGGCGGCGCGCCATGGCTCGGGACCGATCGCGCGCAGGAAGGTGGCGGTATGCGAGGTGCCGGCGCCGACTTCCATATCGTACGGTTGCAGCAGGGCGCAACCCTGGGCGGCCCAGTATTCTTGCAGTTTGAGGATGACTTGTTGGAATGTGAGCATCTTGGTCCGGATTGCAGCGTGAGAAAGAGTGGTTGCGCACGATACGGCAGGACCGGCGCAAAGACGTGGATTTTAGCATTGCCGGCAGGGCTGCGGCCCCGTAATGCGTCGCTGTGACTGCCTTTAACCTCGCCGGCGTGCTGCGATCAGCATGCCGGCAGCGATGGCCAGTATCAGCCAGTTACCCAGCAAGATATAGAGCGTCTTGCCGGTATAGCCCTGTACCGATGCCGTCAGTACGCCGGTGCTGATCGGCTTGAGTTCGCTGACCACGCGGCCGCGCTGGTCGATCACGGCGGTCGCGCCGGTATTGGTGGCGCGCAGCATCGGCCGGCCGGTTTCGAGCGAGCGCATCTGCGAAATCTGCAAGTGCTGCGGCAGCGCGATCGAATTGCCGAACCAGGCGATATTAGAGACGTTGAGCAGCACGGTGGCTTGCGCCGCATTGCCATTGAGCTGGGCCGCGATTTCTTCGCCGAACAGATCTTCGTAGCAGATGTTCGGCAAGACCCATTGGTCCTTCACCGCCAGCGGTGCCTGCTGCAAGCTGCCGCGGCTGAAGTCGCCGAGCGGCATTTGCATCAGATCGATGAACCAGCGAAATCCGAGCGGGATGAATTCGCCGAACGGCACCAGATGGTGCTTGTCGTAGCGGTACGCTTGCTTGCCACCGATGCCGATGACGCTGTTGGTGTAATGCTGCGGCGAGTCGGCCACCGGCACGCCGACCAGCAACTGGCTGCCGCTGGCCTGCGCAAAGCTGCTCAGGCGCGGCAGATAGTCTTCCGGCAATTGGGCGAGCAGCAGCGGCAGCGCGGTTTCGGGCGTGACGATCAGATCGGCAGGCGCGGCGGTAATCATGTCGTGATACTGGATCAGCGTGTCGGGCACGCGATCGGGATTGAACTTCATCTCTTGCGGGACATTGGCTTGCAGCAGTCGCACCGAGATCGGCTGGCCTTGCGGCGTGGTCCAGCTGACTTGCTGCAGTAATGCGCCACCGATGAACAGCAGCGCCGGCAGCCAGCCCAGACTGCGCTGTCGCGGCAGCAGGACCAGCGCACCGGCGATGACGGCGGCGATCAGGCCGATGCCATACACGCCGACCAGTGGTGCGTAGCCGGCCAGCGGCCCGGCATTGTGGGCGTAGCCCGACGACAGCCACGGAAAACCGGTGAAAATCCACGCGCGCGTCCATTCGGCCAGCATGAACAGCGCCGGCACCAGCAGCAGCAGGAACACCGTTGGCGAACAGCGCCAGCGCGCCCGCAGCGCAGCGGCGGTGCCGGTTGCGGCCGCCATCAGTCCGGCCAAGAAGAGCGCCAGTCCGGCCACTGCGATGACGGTGAGGATGGCGGGCAGATCGCCATAATCATGCAGGCTGATGTAGAGCCAGCAGGTGCCGAAGAGCAGCCAGCCGAAGCCGTACATCCAGCCGAGTAACGCGCTATGGCGCACCTGTTCGCTGCGCAGCAATAGCCAGCACAGCACGCATAGCGAGAGGATTTGCAGCGGCCACAGGCCGTACGGCGCGAAGGCCAGGACGTTGGCGGCGCCGGCAGCAAAGGCTAGCGCGGGGCCCGTTTTATTCGACAGCATCCGTGGCGATATCGCCGAGTTTTTCGACCAGCAGCACGTGGACCTGGCGCGCATCGGCGCGCAGGACTTCAAAGCGCAAGCCATCGATATCGAAGACGTCGCCCTTGTGCGGCACGCGGGCCAGATGGTTGGCGACCAGTCCGCCTATCGTATCGACGTCTTCGTCCGAAAAATGGACGCCCAGTTCAGTGTTGAACTGGCCGATTTCGGTCAGTGCCTTGACGCGCCACTTGGCCCCGAACTGACCTTCCTTGATGGCCAGCACGTTATCGTCTTCTTCATCGAAATCGTATTCATCCTCGATGTCGCCGACGATCTGTTCGAGCACGTCTTCGATCGTGATCAGGCCGGCCACGCCGCCGTATTCATCGACCACAATAGCCATGTGGTTGCGGTTGGCGCGGAAGTCGCGCAGCAGCACATTGAGGCGTTTCGATTCGGGGATAAAAATGGCGGGGCGCAGCATGTGGCGCACATCGAAGGATTCTTCGGCGTAGTAGCGCAGCAGGTCTTTGGCGAGCAGGATGCCGACCACCTTGTCGCGCTCGCCTTCGACCGCCGGAAAGCGCGAGTGGGCCGTTTCGAGCACCATCGGCAGCCATTCCTCGATCGGCTTGGCGATGTCGACCATGTCCATTTGCGAGCGCGGGATCATGATGTCGCGGGCCGACAGGTCGGATACCTGGAACACGCCTTCGATCATCGACAGCGCATCGGCGTCGATCAGGCTGCGTTCATGGGCGTCTTGCAGGATTTCAAGGAGCTCGGCGCGGTTTTCCGGTTCGGGCGAAATGAGGGCGGTGAGTCGTTCGAACAGCGAACGATGGGGTTTGGCGTCGATGGGTTTCGCGCCAGTAGAGTGATCTTGCATTGGGCGGGGAGCCGTGGGTTCGGTGTAGTTCGGGAGCGCTCAGGATACACCATAAGCACCGGCCGGCAGCGTATTGCATGCCGGAGCCGGGCGGGCTGTTTGGTCCGGCTCAGCTACCGATGCGCTGATAGAGCCGGAAACGTTCGTCACGATCGGACGGACGGCGTCCTTCCCACAGCAATTTCCAGGGCACGCCATCACCGAATGGCTCGATGACTGCATCCTTGTTGCGCGGCCGGTTACTGTCCTGCAGCAGCAGGAAGTCGCAGTCGGCACCGTTGAACGGCGCGAAGTTGACCTTGCCGAAGTACGCGAAAGTGGCGCGCTGGGTCGGGCCGACATTGGTATCGACGCACTCGTTTGCGTCCGGCAGGCTTTGCGCGATCTGTTGCGCCACGCCGGCGTAGCTCTTGCCGTAATCGAGCCACGGCAGCCACAACGTCATCAGTAACAGCCAGCACAGGATCACGCCGGCGGTCGACAGGACCACGGCGCGCCACAGCACCGAGGGCCGGCGCGAAATACGCCAGTGCACTACCGCGATCCAGCCCGCGGTGGCCAGCACGGCGACGACAAAGGCCACGACATTGAACTCCGGCTTGAAGCCGGGCGCGAGCTTGAAGGCATTGCGTGCCAGTTGCGCCGGCCAGCCGGTTTGCTTGGCGATCCAGCCGACCCAAATGAATGCCGCCGAGGTCGACAGCGTCATCACGGCAAACCAGTCGACCGCATTGATGGCGCCGCGCTTCATGGTCGGCAAGCCGAATGCGGCCAGAATCGCCAGCGGTGGCAGCAGTGGCAGCAAGTTGCCCTCGATGTGATGGGGATTGAGCAGCACCAGCAGCACGATGATCAGGACCGCGGTCAGCGGCAACAGGATGTGCAGCGCGCCGCGCTGTTTGCGCCAGGCATACACCGCCCAGCCGGCGAAGGGCCAGGCCGGCCATGCAAACCAGATGGTGTAGCGGAAAAAATATTTCAGTCCGGCGAGCGTCGGCAGCGCCAGTTGATCGAAGTTCCAGCTCATCCATGCCGAAGCCGGCGAGCCCTCATAGGGTTGCAGCAGGTTGGCCAGCACGATCCAGCTCGCGCCAACGAGTAGCGCCAGTGGCAGCGTCACTGTCAGCAGCCATCGCAGCAGTCCCCGCTGACGCCAGCCGGCCAGCAGCGTGAAGCCGATGAACAGGCCGGCCGGCATGACCCAGCCGCGTGTCAGCGCGAGCAAGCCAAGCGCTAGTCCGGCCACCAGTGCGGTGCGCAGCGAAGGCCGGTTGGATAGGCGGGCGACTGCATACAGCGTGGTTCCCATCAAGGCGACGTACAGCGCTTCGGCGCTGGTTTCATGGCTATGCACCAGCAAGCCAAGGCAACCCAGATAAATCAGCAGCGCGCCGTCGGCCAGCGTGCGGCCGTAATCGCGCGGTTCGGGCTGACCACCGAAGGCCAGTTGCAGCGGTTGGGTTTCGGGGCGACGCCCGAGCAGATAGGTGGTTTGCCAGACCGAGACCGAGCCCAGCAGGAAAAATCCAACCGTGGCAAGGCGGGCTGCCAGTGCATCGCCGAGCAGCCAGCCGAACAGCTTGATGCAGATCGCACCCAGCCAGAACGCCAGCGGGCCTTTTTCAGGCATCGCCAGACCAACAATATTGGGCCAGAGCCAGTCAGCGATGCCGCCATGCGCCATGGTCCACATGATGCCGAAGCCGGCCGCATCGTCGGTCTTCCACGGGTCGCGCCCGATCAGGCCGGGCAGGATGTAGAGGATGCAAAGGGCAAACAGTGCCAGGCGCGGAAGCGCTTGCGTGGCGGAGGCAGGGAGGCGGACGGGCTTCATCAAGGCGGGCAATGGCATGGAGCCGAAGAGTTGGTCGGCGTTATTGTGCAGTAAAAGGGGGTGTCATATTTGGCCTCCAACAAAAAAGGCAGCCGAAGCTGCCTTTTTGTCGTGCCGGGATAAATTTAGTCCTGGGCGATCTGGGTGCGCGAACCAACCACACCGAATTTCTTGCGGAACTTGTCCACGCGGCCAGCCGTGTCGACGATCTTGTGCTTGCCGGTGTAGAAAGGATGCGATTCCGACGAGACTTCGATTTTTACCAATGGGTATTGCTTGCCTTCGAACTCAGCCATTTCACGGGTCTGAACGGTCGAACGGGTGATGAATTTGAAGTCGCATGACAGGTCGTGGACCAGTACTTCGCGATAATTCGGGTGAATGCCTGCTTTCATTTGGAGCCTCGGTAGTTGAATTTTGGTAGCCAATCGCCACTTCGTCGGTCGTTCTGCTTCTTGACCCGATTGATGATCACTTGCCGTTTAATGGAGCGCGGATTGTACAAGACAAATGCGCTCAGGAGTGCCGGGAAAACAGAAAAGCTTGCTTCCCCGTGTTTCTTTTTATGAATTCCCGCGTCGCATCATGTCGAAGAATTCGGCGTTGTTCTTGGTCGCCTTCATCTTGTCGAGGATGAATTCCATCGCTTCGATTTCATCCATGCTGTAAAGCAGCTTGCGCAGCACCCAGATTTTTTGCAGCTGGTCCGGCTTGATCAGCAATTCTTCGCGGCGGGTGCCGGACTT
>AEPR01000684.1 GCA_000195205.2 Oxalobacteraceae bacterium IMCC9480
CCCGCCAATGTCGCCCGCTACCGTGCAGGCGACCGCGGTTAGATTCAAGGCCGATGACCTTACTGATCAGAAAGAGTTTGCTGTTCGAGCGACCTACCATCGAGTCCAAAATGGGATGGCCGACTTCTTGAATGTATGTATGTTGGATACGTCTGGACGCGTCGCCGAAATAGTTGAATTCGGACAGAAGTTGATTTTGCGCATGGTATTCAAGAGTAATGTAGACATGCCCTCGATAGGCTTGGCGTACCACATAAGGGATAGGAACGGAGTTGACGTTATTTATTCTGATACAGGTATCGAGCACTGCCATTTAATAGACCTCTGTGCTGGCGAGGTTGTGATCATGGACTGGGAATTCACGGTAAATTTACGCCACGGTGACTATTCTGTCGCTGCAATGTTGTCGATCCCCCAGGACCTATCCGTGGGAAAGGTTGAAGTTTGTGATTTTGTTCCTTTGGCAAAAAACTTTCAGGTATTGAGTGGGAAAAGCCTCCCGATTTACGGCGCTGCGTATTGGGAAAACAAGGTTTCGCAGCAACGATTCACTAATGGCATATTGTAAAAAAAATGAAAATTCACCTGGGTTGTGGCAAAAACTACATCGATGGTTGGCACAATGTCGATCTTGATTCATCGCTAGCTGATTCTCATGTCGACCTTCGTGGCACGCTGCCCTACGGCGATGCGAGCGTCGATTTGATTTTTAACGAACATTTTCTGGAACACATCACGCGTGACGAGAGTCTTTTTTTCTTGAAGGAGTGCCGTAGGGTTTTAATTCCCGGTGGTGTTTTTCGTGTCAGTACTCCTGATTTACGGTGGTTGGTCGCCCAGTATATAGGCGGCAAGATCGACGAATGGAGCGACGTGCAATGGATACCTGAAACGTCATGTGCATTACTTAACGAAGGAATGCGCAGTTGGGGGCACCAGTTCCTATATGATTTGCCTGAGCTGATGGCGATATTGACGCAAGCGGGCTTTTCGGATGTTCGTCAAGTACCTCATCGTCAAAGTGAATGTCCCGATTTAGTTGGATTGGAATGTCGCCCATGGCATCGAGAGCTGATTGTGGAGGCGCGTTAATGATGCCGGCTATTTGTGAAGCGGATGGGTGCATATATGAGCATTGACCGACCGATTTACGTTACCCAACCATATCTGCCGCCGCTGGATGAATTCATCCCCTATCTGCAGCAAATTTGGGACAATAAAATACTCACCAATGCAGGCCCATTTCACCAGCAACTCGAACAGGCCTTGTGCGAGTATCTGGGTGTCGAGCATCTGGCTCTGTTCACCAACGGCACCATAGCGCTGGTGACGGCGCTGCAGGCGCTGCGTATCACCGGTGAGGTCATTACCACGCCATACTCGTTCGTCGCCACCGCCCATTCGCTGCTATGGAATGGTATCAAGCCTGTGTTTGTCGATATAGATCCGAATACGCTGAACTTGAATCCTGCCAAAATTGAGGCAGCGATCACGCCGAACACAACGGCGATCATGCCGGTGCATGTTTACGGGCATCCATGTGACATCGATGCAATCCAGAAAATCGCCGACCGTTATAACTTGAAGGTTATCTATGATGCAGCCCACGCATTCGGTGTGGAATGCCACTGTGGTAGCGTACTCAATCACGGTGACTTATCGGTATTGAGCTTCCATGCGACCAAAGTATTCAATACTTTTGAGGGCGGGGCTATTGTCTGCCCCGATGCAAAGACAAAGCAGCGTATCGATTATTTGAAAAATTTTGGCATTGCCGATGAAGTAACCGTAATTGCACCCGGAATCAATGGCAAGATGAGTGAGATCAATGCTGCCTTTGGTTTGTTGCAACTCAAGCATATGGCAGTGATCAGCGAGCGTCGTAAGGAAATCGATGCGACTTATCGTAAATTGCTGTCTGGTGTCAAAGGCATTCGATGCCTCGGAGATGGGGGCGAAGCCGTTGCCAATCACAGTTATTTCCCGGTGCTAGTGGGAGCCGATTATCCACTCAGCCGCGATGCCCTGTATCAGCGCCTGAAGGAGCACGGTATCCATGGGCGGCGTTATTTTTATCCCTTGATTACTGATTTTTCAATGTATCGGGATCTCCCATCTGCACAAA
The DNA here is from genome assembly GCA_000195205.2 of Oxalobacteraceae bacterium IMCC9480. GTDB lineage: Bacteria > Pseudomonadota > Gammaproteobacteria > Burkholderiales > Burkholderiaceae_D > Actimicrobium. The sequence continues at coordinate 2,126 of AEPR01000684.1, forward strand.
AAAATAATTTGCCGGTCGCGACTGCGGCCGCGGATCAAGTGCTATGTTTACCTATTTATCCGGCGCTGCAAGAGCACGAGCAAATTAAAGTAATCGATTTGATATCCAGATGAAACGTGTACTTGTAATCAGCGATAACCCCGTACTAGCCGAATTTATAATGTCGCTAATTCATACGGATGGGTTGTGCCAATATGCTACATTTGAATTCAGATATTCCGCCTCAAACAAGTCGCCGAGTGTAATGATTTCCTTAGGATTTGATTCGATCAATCTTAAAGATTATGATGTAGTCGATAATTTAATTTGTAATTATGACTTGATATTGTCCATCCATTGCAAGCAAATATTCCCCTTAAAACTTGTTTCTTGTATCCGGTGTATTAATTTACATCCGGGATTCAATCCATACAACAGGGGTTGGTATCCACAAGTATTTTCTATAATTAATAAAAAGCCTATTGGTGCTACATTGCATGTTATGACTGAAAATATTGATGCTGGGCCTATCATTGCGCAGCAGTCCGTGCATATCGATTCAAGTGATACATCAATGACTCTTTATGAAAAAGTCCGAAAAATTGAGTTTTATTTGCTGAAAAAATATCTCAAGCTATTGATTGATGGAAATGTGGAATTCGATGAATGTCAGTTCCAAGGTAATATTAACTCATTGAGCGACTTTAAGAATCTTTGCAAATTGGACGTCGATTCAGTCGGTACGCTACGGGAGCATATTGATTTACTAAGAGCATTGACTCACGGAGAGTTTCAAAACGCTTTTTTTATAGACGATTCCGGAGTGAAAGTCTATATAAAACTACACTTCATTTCAGAAGATGCGAAATGAATTAGTTAAACAGTATTATTACACAATCTTTTGATGAAACCTATATTCTCAATTATAACCATGTCGTTCAATTACGCGCCTTACATCGGAGCGATGATTGAATCGGTGTTGGCCCAAACATTCCAGGATTGGGAGTTGTTGATTGTCGATGATTGTTCAACTGACGATTCATGGCAAATCATTCAGAATTTTGACGATCCGCGCATTAGGAAATGCAGGCATACAGTGAATCTTGGCGCATGCGCAGCTTATAATAGTGCCTTGTCAATGGCACAGGGCGATTTTATCGCGTGTCTTGATTCCGATGATATGTTTAAGCCTGAGAAACTTGAGCGTCAGGCGGCTTTCTTCACAGTGCATCCGGAAGTGGATATCTGCGGAACCTTTGTTACTGAAATTAATGAAAGCGGCGTCGCGTCGGCAGCAAATACCCCCTTTGCAGATTGGTTCAATGCCTCAGTTGATCTGAACGATCCCGCACGGTGGTTATGGGAGAACCGCTTATGTCATTCCGGCGCCGTGGTACGTACAGCGCTGCACAGACGTTTGGGGGAATTTGATAATAGTCTGATCTACACGCCGGATTGGCAATTCTGGATTAGAGCGCTAACAGCAGGCGCACGCTTTGCTGTTATTGAAGAGGCGCTGGTTGGGTATCGCAATCATGGGACCAACATTACCCATAAAAATCCTGGTGGGACACTGCTTGAACATGCCGCAACCACGTCACAGATCCTGTTGCCTTGGTTACAAGATATGGGACGGCAGGATCTGATCGAGCAAACTATACAAGGCTTCATTTCTAACCCGGTGATTTTATCCGGAAGCGCTCTTCAGACCGAGGTTGCCAGGTCTCTGTTTTCCGGCAACGCCGCTGTTGAAGCAGGGTTAGCAGTAATACGTTTGGAAGCTCAACGCTCGAATGAGGTTCGCGCCAAGGAAGCTCAGTTGCTGGATGTGTTATCGGGCAAAGATTGGTTGGAATCGGAATTGAAGTCAGGACAGTGTGAATTGCTAATCAGAGATCAGCAATTGGCCGATACGGTCGAAGCTTGTGCAAGCCTAGAGTCCCGCCTAGTTGATCAGTTGGCGAATGCTACAACATTGCAACTACTTAATGTGATTGAAAAAAATATTTTAATTGAC
>AEPR01000683.1 GCA_000195205.2 Oxalobacteraceae bacterium IMCC9480
GCCATCAGCAGCACCCGTCCGTTCTTCTTGATGAAGTAGGCATTGCCCGAGCGCATCAGACTGTCAACGATCTGCCGAAAGCGTTTTGGCCCGATCCGTCCGGGTAGCAACGGAATCAGCAAGTTTCCGGACACGCTGCCGCCTTTTTCATGCAGACCCAGCCAAGGAATCTTGCTGCCCACCCGCAATGCCGGCAGTTG
>AEPR01000682.1 GCA_000195205.2 Oxalobacteraceae bacterium IMCC9480
TGCAATAACCAAAGGGCATTGCACCAAGCGCCCTAAAACCGTCCCCTAGAAAACCAGCGTCCGCACCCCATCCGCCGTCCCCAGCAACGCCACATCTGCCCCCCGCGCCGCAAACAATCCCACCGTCACGACACCGACAATCGCATTGATTGCCAGTTCCATCGCGACCGGATCGGTGATCTGCAGACCAAGCACATCGATGATGATATTGCCGTTATCAGTCAGCACCGTCTGGCCATCCTTGACGCGCAAACGTGGCGTGCCGCCCAGCCCGGCCAGCTTGCGCATGACCACGGCCTGCGCCATCGGGATGACTTCGACCGGCAGCGGGAACGCGCCCAGCACATCGACCAGCTTGGAGCCATCGGCGATGCAGATGAATTTTGTCGCGACCGAGGCGACGATTTTTTCGCGCGTCAGTGCCGCGCCACCGCCCTTGATCATCGCGCCGGCGCTGGTGATTTCATCCGCACCGTCGATATAGACCGCCATCGACGTGACGTCATTGAGGTCGACCACGTTGATGCCATGTGCCATCAGCCGTTCGGCCGTGCCTTCGGAAGACGCCACTGCGCCCTTGATCCGGTGCTTGATACCGGCCAGCGCATCAATGAAAAAATTCGCGGTGGAGCCGGTGCCGACACCGATGATGTCGCCGTCGACCACATAGTCGAGGGCGGCGCGGGCGACCGCTTGTTTGAGTTCGTCTTGGGTCATGGTCGTTATCGTAAAAAATTAAAAAGAGAGTGATCAGCCCGACAGGCCGAATTCATCGACATCGACCTGCTTCGGGGTGACATAGACCAGCACGATGCGCGGGCCATTCATTTTTTTGACCATCACGTCGAACTGGTCAAATTCGATGCGCTGGCCTTCGGTCGGTATGTCGCCCAGTTTGGCCATCACGAGGCCGCCGACCGAATCGACATCGTCAAGGTCGAGCGCTTCGTTTTCAATGTCGATGGCGAGGATGCGTTCGAGCGTATAGATCGGCAGGCTGCCCTTGCCGACCAGCGTGCCGTCATCCAGACGACTCCAGTCCTGATCGTTCTGGCGGAATTCATCGCGGATTTCGCCGACCAGCGCACCGAGCAGATTGTCCAGCGTGAGGAAGCCAACCGGCTTCCGGCCGGGCTGGCCGACCACCGCAAAATGCGGTGCGCCCTGGCGGAACAGGCGGAACAATTCCGGTGCCGGCATGCGCGGCGAGACATATTGCACCGGCCGGAAAAACAGCTCCAGACTCTCGATCGCCTTGCCTTCTTCCTGTCCCAGAAAAAGGTCTTTCAGATGGATCACTCCCAGCACTTCGCGCTGGCCGGCATCGAAATACGGATAGCGGCTGAAGCGGCTGCGATAGACCACCTGCAGGTTCTCGGCCAGCGACTGTCCGGCATGCAAGGCGACCATTTCATGCGCCGGACGCATCAGATCGCCGACATCGAGTTCGCTAAAATCCAGCGTCTGCGCCAGTACCTTCCATTCGTCCGAACTGAATTTATCGCCGGAATGGCTGCTGCGCAAAATGATCTTGAGTTCATCGGAGGAATACGCGGTGTCATGACCGGTCGAACTACCCAGCCCGGCCAGTCGCAAGACCCCATTGGCACTCTTGTTGAGCACCCAGATGACCGGATACATGCTCCAGTAAAAACCGTACAAGGGCACCGAGCACCACAGCCCGACGGCCTCGGGATTGCGGATCGCCATCGACTTCGGGGCCAGTTCGCCGACCACGATGTGCAGAAATGAAATGACCAGGAAGGCAAAACCGAATGACACCAATTGGATAAAGCTTTCCGAGGTCACGCCAACGGCGATGAAGACCGGATGCAGCAAACTGGCAAAAGCCGGTTCGCCAACCCAGCCGAGGCCGAGCGAGGCCAGCGTGATGCCGAGCTGGCAGGCGGACAGATAGGAGTCGAGCTGACGATGCACGGTGGCCAGGATGCGGCCGCGCAGGCCCTGGGTTTTGGCAATCTCGCGGATGCGGGTCTCGCGCAGTTTGACCATGCCGAATTCGGCACAAACGAAGAAACCATTGAGGGCAACCAGAAACAGCGCCAGGAAAATCAGCAGGAAGTCTTGCATGGAGGGGTGGAAAGTGGACGAGCCGATAGTGTAGACGCAAACGTGCCGGCGTCGATGAATTTGACGGGACACAGACGGGCCGGCCGGCACCCTCGCTCCCTGCGAAATAATTTCCTTAAAAAAACATTTTCATTGCTCTTTATTGTTACTGTTGGTATTTTCATTGCAGGAACTACGCCTCGCCCCTGTCGGCAGTCGCGTCATTCCACTCCAGAATGCAGCTCCGCTACCAGGAAAAAAAACAATGAACATGACTTTGAAGACACGTCTCGGCACCGTCATCGGCTTTCTTGCTTTGCTGGCGATTGGCGTCGGACTGGCCGGCTTGTTCGGCATGGGCCAGGCTAACGAAGGCTTGCGTACGGTCTATGAAGACCGCACGGTGGCACTAGCCCAGATTTCAAACATTGACCGGCTGTTGCTGCAAAACCAGCTGGCCATCGCCGAAGCGCTGCGCGATACAAAAAGCACCAACATCAAAAACCGGATCGATCTGGTCGACAGCAATATCGCCAGCATCAGCAAGATCTGGACCGAGTACATGGCGACCTACCTGACTCCGGACGAAAAAATTCTCGCTGACAAATTTACCGTTGACCGCACCAGCATGCTCAAGAGTACCTTGCAACCCATCGTTGCCGCGCTGCGTGATGGCAAGGTCGATGACGCAGCAAAATTGGAGGCGCAATACCACTCGCTCTACAAGCCGGTTACCGCCGGCGTCGACGCATTGCGTGAGTTGCAAGTCAACGAAGCCAAAAAAGAATTCGACCTATCCACCAGTCGTTACGGCGTCGTGCGTAACGCTGTCGTTACCGCCATCGTGCTGGGTGCGCTACTCGGCGCACTGAGCGGCGTGTTCCTGATCCGCAGCATCTACCGGCAACTGGGTGGCGAACCGGACTATGCGGCACAGGTCGTGCGCACGATTGCCGACGGTGACCTGACCGTGGCCGTGAATACCCGCCCCAACGACCAGCACAGCCTGCTATTTGCGATGCAGCAGATGCAGCAGAATCTTGCCAGAACGGTGGGCACGATCCGGCAATCGACCGATACCATTGCCACCGCCTCGGGCCAGATCGCGACTGGCAATCTTGACCTGTCGTCACGCACCGAGCAGCAGGCCAGTGCGCTTGAAGAAACCGCCTCGTCGATGGAAGAACTGACCGGCACTGTCAAGCAGAATGCCGACAACGCGCGCCAGGCCAACCAGCTGGCAGCGACCGCATCGCAGATCGCCGTCAAGGGTGGCGCCGTTGTCGCGCAAGTCGTCGAGACGATGGGATCAATCAATGAATCGGCCCGCAAGATCGCCGACATCATCGGCGTCATC
>AEPR01000681.1 GCA_000195205.2 Oxalobacteraceae bacterium IMCC9480
CTGCATGGCGTCGACAACCCCAACATCCGCTATCAGGATTCGCTCGCGCAAGACCATGCCGGCGATACCGAAAAATACTCGCTGATCCTCGCCAATCCGCCGTTCGCCGGTTCACTCGATTACGAAGGCACGGCCAAGGATTTGCTGGCCATCGTCAAGACCAAGAAGACCGAGCTGCTGTTTCTGGCGCTGTTCCTGCGCCTGCTCAAACCCGGCGGTCGGGCGGCGGTTATCGTTCCCGATGGCGTGCTGTTCGGTTCCAGCAAGGCGCACAAGGAATTGCGCCGCATGATCGTGGAAGAGCAAAAGCTTGATGCCGTCATCTCGCTGCCATCGGGCGTGTTCAAGCCGTACGCGGGTGTCTCGACGGCGATTTTGCTGTTCACCAAGACCAACTCGGGCGGCACGGAGAACGTCTGGTTCTACGACATGAAGCAAGATGGCTGGAGCCTGGACGACAAGCGCCAGCCGCTGCTGTCCGAGAATAAATTGGGTTTTCAGGGCATGAAGGACGGGCGCAGTTTGCTATCGGACTCAGAGCACCTCAAGAACAATTTGCCGGATGTGCTGATGCGCTGGGGTGAGCGGGATGACGGCGAGCTGGAACGCGATCGCACCGACCAGAGTTTTTGCGTGCCGAAGTTTGACATTGTGGGTAACGACTATGACTTGTCGATCAACCGGTACAAGGAAGTGGTGCATGCGGTGAGTGAGCATTTGCCGCCGAAGGAGATTCTGGCTAGGCTGGCGGTGCTGGAGGCGGAGATTCAGGCGGGGATGAAGGAGCTTGAGGGGATGCTGAATTGAGTGCACTACTTGTTAAATTAAAAGACCTGTGTTCGTTAATTACTAAAGGCACTACCCCGACTTCAATAGGCTTAGATTTTGCAGACGATGGAGTGGGATTCCTTCGTGTACAAAACGTCTCTGGAGGCAGTGTTAACTTTCAAAACGGAACGCTTTTTATTGCAGAAAACGTTCACCAAGAATTACGTCGTTCTCAAATATTAGCTGGTGATATTCTCTTATCAATTGCGGGAACTATTGGGCGGATAGGAGTAGTTCCTGAAAATGCACCCGCACTCAACTGCAATCAGGCACTTGCGATTATTCGCCCAGAAGCCAGAGTTTTTCGTCCTTTTTTGCGCCATTGGCTGGAGTCGGCCGATGCTCAATTTCAAATGCGCGGCGCAACTGTAACGGGAACAATACAAAATCTGAGTCTTGCCCAAGTCGGTAGATTGGAGTTGTCTCTTCCGCTTCTCCCCGAACAACGCCGCATCGCCGCCATCCTCGACCAAGCCGATGCGCTCAGAGCCAAGCGCCGGGAAGCCTTGGCACAGCTGGACAGTCTCACGCAGTCGATTTTCATTGAGATGTTTGGTGATCCGGTTACTAACTCTAAAGCTCTTCCGACAAAAAAGCTGAGTGAAATTACTACTTTTGAAAACGGAGATAGGTCGGGGAATTATCCAAGTGGTGATGACATAAAGATCGCAGGTATTCTGTTTCTAAGTACAAAAAACATTACAAATGATCGGTTGGATTTGACTAAGAGAGTCTATATTTCCAAGGAAAAATTTGATTCGCTTTCGCGAGGGAAAGTGCTGCGTAACGATCTAATTATTACCCTTCGCGGCACTCTTGGTAGTTGCTGCATATTCGATGCGATAGAAGAAACTGCATTTATTAATGCGCAGATGATGATTATCAGGCCGCAATCGGGGTGTAGTAGCGAATATCTGCACGCACTTCTGACGTCACAGCAGGCACAGGAAAGATTCGACCATATAGGCCGTGGCGCCGCAGTTCCTCAACTCACATCGGCACAATTAGCGAGCTTACCAATACCAGTCCCATCAGAAGAAAAACAGCGGGAATTTGCAGTTCGTAAAAGAACTCTAGATGAATTAAAAGCCAAAGAGGAGCAAGGCATGGCCGAACTCGACACCCTCTTCGCCTCCCTCCAGCACCGCGCCTTCTCCGGAGAACTCTAAATGTTGCCATCCATCGCCCTGCAAGCCCACCGCGAAGCCATCCTCCGTATCGCCCTGAGCCACCGCGTCACCAACGTGCGCGTGTTCGGCTCGGTAGTGCATGGCGATGACAAGGAAGGCAGCGACCTGGACCTGTTGGTGGACCCCACCGAAGAGGCCACGATGATGGATATTGCAAGAATTCAGCTGGCGCTTTCGCAGTTGCTGCCGGTTGCGGTGGATGTGCTGACTCCTAACGGTTTGCCCGCCAGGTTTCGCATCCAAGTGATTGCGGAGGCGCAGACTGTATGAGCAATTTCTCTTTCTTCCAATGCCAAGCCTCCCGAGGAGAACTTTGAATGAGCGACCTAACCACATCGTCCCATCAACGGCAAAATATCCTCAATAACCATTTTGCGTTGCAAGCTGCCGAGCAGCACCTCGCGTTGGGTGGTGTCGCCTATAACGGGCAAACGGTGTTCACCAAGCAGCAAGTGACCATGCTGTTTGAGATCAGTGATGCCACGGTGGAGCGCTACATCAGTAATCACGGGGACGAGCTCCGGGTCAATGGCTATTTGCTGCTGAAGGGTAAGAAGTTAAAAGAATTCAAGGACTTAGGTGGTGTCTCCCTCATGGATGAGGGTAACAAGGCGCCTGTTTTGGGTGTATTCAGTTTTCGTGCCGTGTTGAACCTGGCCATGCTGCTCACAGAGAGCGAACGAGCCAGCATGATCCGATCCAGGTTGCTCGACATCGTGATGGACGTGTTGGCCGAGCGAGCAGGGGGGCATACCAAATACATCAACCAGCGTGATGACCAGTATTTGACTGCCGCATTCCAGGAGCAAAGTTACCGGCACTTATTCACTAGTGCGCTGGATAACTGGGTTGCTGGTAATCATTGGAAATATGCCCGCTTCACCAATCTGATTTACCAAAGTATTTTCCAGGAAAATGCGACCGAATATCGGCAGGTGTTGAAACTGGCTG
>AEPR01000680.1 GCA_000195205.2 Oxalobacteraceae bacterium IMCC9480
GCGCTTCACCACCGAAATCATCGCCGACACGATGCAGATGCTGGGTAGCCGGCAAGGCATGGGCGGCGGCGGTGCCATGGAAGACGACTACGGCAGCGCCCCGGCACCACGCCAGAGTGCCCAGCCGGCTCAGGCTGCCAGCGCGCCGCGCCAGGCACCGGCTTCGCGTCCTGCACCGAATTTCTCGGATATGGATGACGACATTCCGTTCTGATTTCCGGCAGGCTGATTCCTTGAACGATGCCAGGCAAGTCTTCGATTTGCCTGGCATTTTTGCATTTTTGTTTATCACTCAATAGAGAAAACCATGCTCACTGGCGAACTTCGCAGCCAAATCGACGCCATCTGGAACGCCTTCTGGACCGGCGGTATTTCCAATCCGATGGAGGTGATGGAACAAATCACTTACCTGCTTTTCCTGCGCCGCCTGGATGACCTGCACACCCTCGAAGAAAACAAGTCGGTGCGCCTGGGCAAGCCGATGGAGCGCCGCACTTTTCCCGAGGGTGTCGACGCCAGAGGGCGCGATTACAACGACCTGCGCTGGTCGCGCTTCAGGAACTTCGCTGCGGCCGAGATGTTCATGGTGGTGGGCGAGCATGTCTTCCCGTTCCTGCGCGCGATGGGTGGCGACGGCTCCACCTATGCCCAGCACATGAAGGATGCGCGCTTCACCATCCCGACGCCGGCGTTGCTGGCCAAGGTGGTCGACCTGCTCGATCATGTCCCGATGGAAGACCGCGACACCAAGGGCGACCTGTACGAATACATGCTCGGCAAGATTGCCAGCGCCGGCGCCAACGGCCAGTTCCGCACGCCGCGTCATCTGATCCAGTTGATGGTCGAGCTGACCGCGCCCACCGCCAAAGACGTGATTTGCGATCCGGCCAGTGGCACCTGCGGTTTTCTGGTGGCGGCCGGTGAATACTTGCGCGACAAGCACCCGCAACTGCTGAGCGATGCCGTGTCCCGCGAGCACTTCCACCACGGCATGTTCCATGGCTACGACTTCGATAACACCATGCTGCGCATCGGCAGCATGAACATGGCGCTGCATGGCGTCGACA
>AEPR01000679.1 GCA_000195205.2 Oxalobacteraceae bacterium IMCC9480
CTTCGTAGTTGTGCGCGATTTTTACGGCGGTGTGCGCGCGTGACGTGGTCGCGCCGCCGATCAGCAACGGGATCTTCATCATCCGGAAATACGGATCGCGCTGCATCTCTTTGGCGACGTAGGCCATCTCTTCGAGCGACGGCGTGATCAGTCCGGACAGGCCGATGATGTCAGCATTTTCGGCCTTGGCACGTGCCAGAATTTCCGAGCACGGCACCATCACGCCCATGTTGACGACTTCGAAGTTATTGCATTGCAGGACCACCGAGACGATGTTCTTGCCGATGTCGTGTACGTCGCCCTTGACGGTGGCAATCACGATCTTGCCCTTGGCTTTGGCGGCGATGCCGGTCTTCTGTTCTTCGAGCTGCTTTTCGATTTCGATGAACGGAATCAGGTGGGCCACGGCCTGTTTCATCACGCGTGCCGACTTGACCACCTGCGGCAGAAACATCTTGCCCTGGCCGAACAGATCGCCAACGATGTTCATGCCATCCATCAGCGGGCCTTCGATCACGTGGATAGGCCGGCCGCCGTTGGCCAGCAACTGCTGGCGCGCTTCTTCGGTGTCTTCGACGATCCATTGCGTGATGCCGTGGACCAGCGCGTGCGCCAGCCGCTTTTGCACCGGGCCGTCGCGCCATTCGAGGTTTTGTTCTTCTTTCTTGTCACCGGCTTTCAGGGTGCCGGCGATCTCGATCATGCGTTCGGTGGCATCGTCGCGGCGGTTCAGCACGACGTCTTCGACGCGCTCGCGCAGCTCGGGCGACAGCTCGCTGTAGACGCCCATCATGCCGGCGTTGACGATGCCCATCGTCATGCCGGCCTGGATTGCGTGGTACAGGAATACCGTGTGGATCGCTTCGCGTGCCGGGTCGTTGCCGCGGAAGCTGAAGCTGACGTTCGAGACACCGCCGCTGATTTTGGCGTGCGGCAGATTCTTGCGGATCCAGCGTGTCGCGTCGATGAAGTCGACCGCGTAATTGTTGTGCTCTTCGATGCCGGTGGCGATCGCAAAAACGTTCGGGTCGAAGATGATGTCTTCCGGCGGAAAGCCGACTTTCGACACCAGCAGGTTGTAGGCGCGCTGGCAGATTTCGGTCTTGCGCGCGAGCGTATCGGCCTGGCCTTTTTCATCGAAGGCCATCACGATCACGGCCGCACCGTAGCTGCGGCACAGACGGGCCTGGCGCAGGAATTCATCCTCGCCTTCTTTCATCGAAATCGAGTTCACGATCGACTTGCCCTGCACGCATTTCAGGCCCGCTTCGATGACCGACCACTTCGACGAATCGATCATGATCGGTACGCGGGCGATGTCCGGCTCGGACGCTACCAGATGCAGGAAGCGCGTCATCGCGGCGACCGAATCGAGCATCGCTTCGTCCATGTTGATGTCGATGACCTGTGCGCCGTTTTCGACTTGCTGGCGGGCGACGGCGATGGCTTCGTCGTATTGCTCGTTGAGGATCAGGCGCGAGAAAGCTTTCGAGCCGGTCACGTTGGTGCGCTCGCCGACGTTCACGAACAGCGAATCGTCATCGATGATGAAAGGCTCGAGACCCGACAGGCGCATCACTTGCGGGATGGCGGGAATCTGGCGCGGCGCGATGCTGGCGACGGTTTGCGCAATCGCGCGGATATGGTCCGGCGTGGTGCCGCAGCAGCCGCCGGCGATGTTGACGAAGCCGCTTTCTGCGAAGTCTTTCAGCAGCGCCGAGGTCACGTCCGGGGTTTCATCGAAACCGGTATCGCTCATCGGGTTCGGCAAGCCGGCATTCGGGTAAATGCAGACGAAAGTGTCGGCGATCTTCGACAGTTCTTCGGCATACGGACGCATCAGTGCGGCGCCGAGTGCGCAGTTCAGGCCTATCGTCATTGGTCGTGCATGGCGCACCGAATTCCAGAATGCCGGCACGGTCTGGCCCGACAAAATGCGGCCCGATGCATCGGTGACGGTACCTGAAATCATGATCGGCAAGCGCTTGCCGGATTCCTCGAAAAACGTATCGATGGCGAACAGCGCGGCCTTGCAATTGAGCGTGTCGAAAATCGTCTCGACCAGCAGGATGTCGGAACCGCCTTCGACCAGCGCACGGGTCTGGTCCAGATAGGCCGCGACGAGCTGGTCGAAGGTGACATTACGGGCTGCAGGGTCGTTGACGTCCGGCGAAATCGAGGCGGTTTTCGGTGTAGGCCCAAGCGTGCCGGCGACGAAGCGCGGCTTGTCCGGGGTCGAGTACTTGTCGCAGGCGGCGCGGGCCAGGCGCGCCGACGTGACATTCATCTCGTAGGCCAGATGCGCCATGTGATAGTCGTCCTGCGCGACGGTGGTCGCACCGAAGGTATTGGTCTCGATCAGGTCGGCACCGGCATCGAGGTATTGCTCGTGGATTTCGCTGACGATCTGCGGCTGGGTCAGCGACAGCAATTCATTGTTGCCCTTGACGAAGAGTTCGCGACCGGGTCCTTTGAAATCAGCAAAGCGCGGTCCGCGGTAATCCTCTTCGCTCAGCTTGTATTGCTGGATCATCGTGCCCATTGCGCCATCGAGGATCAGGATGCGGCGCGACATCAGGTCGCGCAAGAGTGTTTCGGTGGCGGAGTAGGCGTCGTGTTTCATGGTGTGCTCGATGAAAAAGGTGTCTGGAAATGCAAAACCCGGCTTGCAAAGCGGAGCCGGGTTTCTTTTGGGCCGCTTTAGCGGTATTTATTTGGGCCCGTGCCGTCGTTGCAGGGGCCTGGCGCCCGCAAGCTGGGTTTGACTTTGTGGATCAAATCGGCGCGGGAAAATTATACGTCAAAGCGTCGAATGCCGACTCCGGCCAAAAAAAAGCCCGCGAAAGAGGCGGGCTTGAATCCATATCAACAAGAAGAGACATGGAGGAGACAGGACGAGTATGGGGCGATGCGCCGCATCCCGCCAATTGTCTTTTGACATAGCAGATATCGGGCTGGTGAATACCAGTGCAGATCGTAAGGCTTTGTCTGTCATCCTGCAGGAAGAACCTGAGCGCAAGTGCCGGCGGCAATCGGAAACCCCTTGAGAAATTCCGATGCGGGCAGCCGCTTGCCACCGGGTTTCTGGAGCTCCGTCAATCGTAATGCGCTGTGACCGCAGGCAATTACCAGTCCGGAGACGGCATCGGCAGCGATAATTTCGCCAGGCAAAGCCAGCTCCGAGCAAGCCACGACTTCAGCGCGCCAGATCTTGATGGCAACGCCGCCTATCAGGGCGCTGGCACCTGGTGCCGGATGGAAGGCGCGTATTTTGCGCGCCAGCAGTTCGGCGGGTTGCGCAAAATCCAGTGCGGCTTCTTCTTTGCTGATCTTGGCGGCGTAGCAGGTACCGGTTTCGGGTTGCTCTGTGGCGAGCAGCGGACCGCGTTCGAGCTGGCGTAGCGCGTCGACGATCAGTTTTCCACCGAGCGTGGCAAGCCGGTCGTGCAAGCTGCCGGTCGTATCGTCCGCATCGATCGCCAGTCGCTCGACCAGCAGCATCGGTCCGGTATCAAGACCTTTATCCATTTGCATGATGGTGATGCCGGTCTCCGGGTCGCCGGCTTCGATGGCCCGGTGAATAGGCGCGGCGCCGCGCCAGCGTGGCAGCAGTGACGCGTGAATATTCAGGCAGCCCGAGGGCGGGATCGCCAGAACCGATGGCGGCAGGATCAGGCCATAGGCGGCGACGACCATCACGTCATGCGCCGTGGCACGCAACAGCGCATCAGCTTCACTGGCGACATCGGGGTATTTGCCATCCAGGCGCAATGACACCGGTTGCGCTACCGGAATGCCATGTGCCAGCGCAAATTGTTTGACCGCAGAGGCATGCAATTGCATGCCGCGCCCGGCCGGGCGATCGGGCTGCGTCAGCACCAGCGGGATGTCGAAGCCGGCAGCGTGGATTGCGGCCAGTGCGACGGCGGCAAATTCCGGCGTGCCGGCAAAGATGATTTTCATGGGTGCGATTTTTCCTGGCGGGTCGCCGTGATCAGCGATCGCTGTTACGTTTCTTGTCGCGATTGAGTTCGCGTTCTTCCTTGAGCATCTTCGCTTTGATCCGGTTGCGTTTGAGCGGCGACAGATATTCGACGAATACCTTGCCTTTCAGGTGGTCCATCTCATGCTGGATGCAGACCGCCAGCAAACCGTCGGCGGTGGTGTCGAACTCTTTTCCGTCGACGTCGAGGGCGCGCACCTTGATGCGGGCATGTCGCTCCACACCGTCATAGACGCCGGGTACCGACAGGCAACCTTCGTCGTAGAGCTGCATTTCGGTGCTGGCCCAGGTGATTTCCGGGTTGATCAGCACACGTAGTTCCGACTGATTGTCGGAGATGTCGACAATGATCAATTGCTCGTGCACGTCGACTTGCGACGAGGCCAAGCCGACCCCGGGAGCGTCGTACATGGTTTCTGCCATGTCAGCGACAAGCTGTTTCAGTCGGTCGTCGAATACCGTCACTGGACGGGCAATCTTGTGCAGGCGCGGGTCGGGGTAACGCAATATATTTAGTAATGGCATACGGCTTTTGCGCAACAATGCGCTTAATGATGAACGTGTTTTATCTTGCTAGTTCAAGGATTTGTGGGCAGACTTTGATTCACTTTGGCAAGTTTTACCACGCATTTCCTTGCGTACGCACTCTGTCGCAAGGCTGCCCATTCAGGCTACGCGCACACTCACCGGATCAACCATGAAAAAGTTTAGCACAGCCGTCCTCTGCTTCGCCTTTGCCGCAGCCTCGCTTTCCCTGGTCGCGACGAGCGTGCAAGCAGCACCGGCACGCTGCGAATTCCTGGCCAATGCGCCCGACAGTCATCTGGTTGTCAAGGGCGATACGCTCTGGGATATCTCCGGAAAATTCCTGCAGCATCCTTGGTGCTGGCCGCAGGTGTGGGACATGAATCGTGACCAGATCCGCAATCCGCACTGGATTTATCCCGGACAGATCGTGTATTTCGACCGCATCAATGGCCGCTTGCGATTAGGCAAGCCGATGGGTGACATGTCGACCGACCGGGTATCACCGCGAATCCGTATCGAAGGACTTGGTCAGGAAGCGATTCCGGCGATCCCGTCGAATGTCATCGAACCCTTCCTGTCGCAGCCGCTGATCATCGAAGAAAATGAATTGCAAGGCACGCCACGTATCGTCGCAACGCAGGAAGGCCATGTCTTCCTCGGCAAAAACGACAAGGCTTACGTGCGTGGTGACCTCAAGGCCGACACGTCGTTCCAGGTATTCCGGCCAGGCTTGCCACTGAAAGACCCCGAAACCGGGAAAATCATTGGCTACGAAGCCGCCTATCTCGGTAGCGTTAAGCTCGTGCAAGCGGACAAGAGCGGCGGCAATAGCGCCCATGTCTTTACAGTAGTGACCGCCAAGGAAGAAATGGGCGTCGGCGACCGCCTGTTGCCGGTACCGCCTGCCCCCATCCTGAACTATGTGCCACATCCACCGGAACAGCCCGTGAATGCGCGCATCGTCTCGATTTACGGCGGCGTCACGCATGCCGGCCAGAACCAGATTGTCACTATCAATCGTGGCGGGAGCAGCGGTATCGATATTGGCACGGTGTTGCAGCTAAGCCGCTCCGGTGCCGTCATCATCGACAAGACCGAGGGCAAGAAGGAAAAGATCAAGCTGCCCGATTCCGACTATGGCACCTTGTTCGTATTCCGCGTCTTTCAGAACATCTCGTACGCGCTGATCATGCAGGTCAGCGATTCGGTGCAGATCGGGGACGTGGCCAAATCACCGGAGTAAATCCTGCCATCCATTGCCGAATCCCTGATCGACCCGCTTGAAGTCGCTTCCTGGATACGGCTGGAGCAAACCCCGGGCGTCGGCAATGTGACGGCGCGGCAGTTGCTGGCGCACTTCGGATTACCGGACAATATCTTCGCTGCCAGTCAGGCGGCACTCAGTGCGCTGGTCGGCCTGCCACTGGCCCGTGCGTTGACCGCACCAGTTCCGGTCCGTACCCAAGACCTGATCGATCACACCTTGCACTGGTTGCAGCAACCCCATCATTATTTTCTTACGCTGGCTGATTCGCGCTATCCGCAAACCTTGCTGGATATTCCCGATCCGCCGATCACGCTGTACGTCAAAGGATGCATTGCGTTATTGCACATGCCATCCATCGCCATCGTTGGCAGTCGCAATGCCACTGCGCAAGGGGTGCTCAACGCGGAACGGTTTGCCACTTCGCTCAGCCAAGCCGGTTTTCCGGTGGTGTCCGGGCTGGCGATGGGGATCGATGCGGCCGCGCATGCGGGGGCGCTGCCGCATGCCGGTTCAACCATTGCAGTGATCGGTACCGGGATAGACATCGTGTATCCGGCGCGCAATCGTGCGCTGGCGGCACGGATTGCAAAAGACGGTTGCGTGGTCAGCGAATACGCCCTCGGCACTGGACCACTGACCGCTAATTTCCCGCGTCGCAACCGTTTGATCAGTGGCTTGTCGCGTGCCGTGCTGGTCGTCGAAGCAGCAGCCCGATCCGGATCATTGATCACGGCACGGGTCGCCGCCGAGCAGGGCCGTGATGTCTTCGCGATCCCGGGCTCTATCCATGCCCCGCTGTCGAAAGGCTGTCACTGGCTGATCAAGCAGGGGGCCAAGCTGGTCGAATCGGCGCAGGATGTTCTCGAAGAAATCGCACCGGCTGTACCGACGCAGGGCGGGCATGGTGCCGCAGTCCGGTTCGTGCCGCCGGCGCTGGAAGCCCTGCTGGCCGCACTCGGTTTTGATCCGGTCGATAGCGATGCTCTGGTAGCGCGAACCGGGCTGGATGTGGCCGCGCTGAGTGCGCAATTGCTGGAGCTGGAGCTACTCGGATACCTGGAAGTACTGCCTGGCGGGAATTACCGACGAGTCGGGTAAAATCCGGATTCGCCGGGCATGGGCGTCTGCGCTGCGTACCGCGCACATGCTTCCTGAAACCCTTTTCGCAAACGCTGCACGACGCTTGTGCCAGCGCGATCTAACCGCTACAGTGCATTCATGTTCGACGTCCTTGTCTACCTCTACGAAACCTATTACCGTCCGGATGCCTGCCCACCACCGGCTGCACTGGTCAAGAAACTGTCGGCAATCGGTTTCGACGACGATGAGATCACCAGCGCACTCGACTGGCTCACGGATCTCGCACAAACCACCACGACGCTGGCCGGACAATACCCGCAGCAAGCCGCATTTTCATTTGGTACGCGCATTTACGTGCAGCAGGAAATGGATGCGCTAGGGACGGCCGCCGTCGGTTTCATCCAGTTCCTCGAAGCCGCCAAGCTACTCAATCCGGTCCAGCGCGAAATCGTCATCGAGCGCGCACTCGCCGTCAGCGGCACCCTGATCTCGCTCGACAAGCTGAAGGTCATCGTGCTGATGGTATTGTGGAGTCAAGGCAAAGAGCCTGACGGCCTGATGTTCGACGAACTCTTCCTCGATGATGACGAGCCCGAACCGAGGCAATTACATTAGCCTGCCACGTGCTGCGACCTCGTGGTGTCGCCCTCTCCGTTGCGATGCACCCCGGTTGCGGCTTTCGCAGGAACCCGCTTATTATCACTTTCGGTTGCCCGAAGTCAGCTACCTGTTACCGCACAAGATTGCGAAGACGGGCTGTATGATGCGGACAACGACGCTAACCGCCACGTGGCGACCGCCCTTTTTCCGAGACCAGACTCCATGACTAAAACCCTCATCATCGCCGAGAAGCCTTCTGTCGCGAACGACATCGCGAAGACGCTCGGTGGCTTCACCAAGCACGATGAGTATTTTGAATCCGACGAATACGTGTTGTCGTCCGCCGTCGGTCACCTGCTCGAAATCGCGGTGCCGGAAGAATTCGATATCAAGCGCGGCAAATGGAGCTTTGCGCATCTGCCGATGATCCCGCCGTACTTCGCGCTGACCCCGATCGCCAAGACCGAAGCGCGCCTGAAAGTACTGAACCGCTTGATCAAGCGCAAGGATGTCACTGCACTGATCAACGCCTGCGATGCCGGGCGCGAAGGCGAACTGATCTTCCGGCTCATTGCCCAGAACGCCAAGGCCAAGCAACCGATCAAGCGGCTCTGGCTGCAATCGATGACGCCCGGTGCGATCCGCGAAGCCTTCACCAATTTGCGTGACGATGCCGAGATGCTGCCGCTGGCCGACGCGGCCCGTTGCCGCAGCGAAGCCGACTGGCTGATCGGTATCAACGGCACCCGTGCGATGACGGCCTTCAACTCGAAGGAAGGTGGTTTTTACCTGACCACGGTCGGCCGTGTCCAGACCCCGACGCTGTCGATCGTCGTGCTGCGCGAAGAGAAAATCAAGAAGTTCGTGGCCCGTGATTTCTGGGAAGTGCGCGCCGATTTCGTCTGCGCCGCCGGTGTCTACGAAGGCCGCTGGCTCGATACCAAATTCAAGAAAGACGAGACCGATCCCGAGAAGCGCGCCGAGCGCCTCTGGAGCAAGGCCGCTGCCGAATCGATCGTCGCCGCCTGCCGCACCAAGCAGGGCAACGTCACCGAAGAATCCAAGCCGACCACCTCGATGGCGCCCGGCCTGTTCGACCTGACCAGCCTGCAGCGCGAAGCCAATGCACGCTTCGGTTTCTCGGCCAAGAACACGCTCGGTCTGGCCCAGGCACTGTACGAAAAACACAAGGTGCTGACCTATCCGCGAACCGATTCGCGCCATCTGCCGGAAGACTACATCAGCACCGTCAAGGAAACGCTGGAGACGGTTTCCGAGAACAACAATTACTACCAGTTCGCCGCGCAAATCCTCAACGGCAACTGGGTCAAGCCGAACAAGCGCATCTTCGACAACACCAAGATCAGCGATCACTTCGCGATCATCCCGACCACGCAAGCGCCAAAGAATTTGTCCGAGCCGGAGCAGAAGCTCTATGACCTCGTCACGCGCCGCTTCCTCGCGATCTTTTTTCCGGCTGCCGAATTCCAGGTCACGACGCGCTTTACCGAAGTCTCCGGTCACCAGTTCAAGACCGAAGGCAAGGTCATGGTCAACCCGGGCTGGCTGGCCGTGTATGGCAAGGATGTGGTCGATCCGAAAGCCGCCGATGGCGATGGCACGCTGGTCGCCGTAGCCAAGGGCGAAAAAGTCCAGACCGATACCATTGTCGCCAACGGCCTCGTCACCAAGCCGCCCGCACGCTACACGGAAGCGACGCTGCTGTCGGCCATGGAAGGTGCCGGCAAGCTGATCGACGATGAAGAATTGCGCGATGCGATGGCCGGCAAGGGCCTCGGCACGCCAGCCACGCGCGCCGCCACGATCGAAGGCTTGATCAACGAACGCTACCTGTTGCGCGAAGGCCGGGAAATGATCCCGACGGCAAAGGCGTTCCAGCTGATGACGCTGTTGCGCGGCCTCGGCGTGAACGAACTGACCGCGCCGGAACTGACCGGCGAATGGGAATACAAGCTCTCGCAAATGGAGCGCGGCAAGATCAGCCGCGAGGAGTTCATGCGCGAGATCGCGCAGATGACCCAGATCATCGTCAAGCGCGCCAAGGAATACGACAACGTCACCATTCCCGGCGACTACACGACCCTGAAAACGCCATGCCCGAATTGCGGTGCCGTGGTCAAGGAAAACTACCGTCGTTTCGCCTGCACCAAGTGCGAATTCTCGATGAGCAAGACGCCGGGCAGCCGCCAGTTTGAAATCCCCGAAGTCGAAGAATTGCTGACCAACCGCACCATCGGACCGCTGCAGGGATTTCGTTCCAAGATGGGCCGGCCATTCGCCGCCATCCTGAAAATCTCACGCGACGAAGAGATCAAGAACTGCAAGCTCGAATTCGATTTCGGCCAGAACGATGAAGAAGGCGAGAACGGCGAGGGCGTCGATTTCACCGGTCAGACCGCGCTCGGGCCGTGCCCGAAATGCGCCAACGGCGTGTTCGAACTGGGCCTGGCCTATGTCTGCGAAAAGAGCGTGGCCAAGCCGAAGGAATGCGATTTCCGCAGCGGACGCATCATCCTGCAGCAAGAGATCCTGCCGGAGCAGATGGTCAAATTGCTCAACGAAGGCAAGACCGACCTGATGCCGGGCTTCGTCTCGCAACGCACCCGCCGGCCGTTCAAGGCCTTCCTGGTCAAGGGCAAGGATGGCAAGGTCAGCTTCGAATTCGAAGAGCGCAAGGCCAAGGCGCCGGCCAAGGGCAAGGCTGCTGCGGTCGACGCTGACGAAGGCGATGCGACAGAGTCGACCAAGGTCGTGAAGCTGGCCGCCAAGCCGGTAGCCAAAAAAGCAGCACCGAAAAAGGTCGCTGCCAAGAAGCCCGCGGTACGCAAGCCGGCAGTGAAAAAAGCCAGCGCCTGATTGGCTTGCATCAGGAGTTGCTGCTTGTTTTTTAAGCAGGCTCCTGATGTCATGTTATCGTTCAGTCATCCCTACTTTTTGAAGGAAGACCGATGAACGAAATTTCTCAAAGCGTGCCCGAAAAAGACGATTGCAATTTCGCGATGCTGGCGCATCTGCTGGGGATTTTTACCGGTTTCATCGGCGCGCTGCTGATCTGGCTGCTCAAGAAAGACAGCTCGGCATACATTGCGCAAGAGTCCGCAGAAGCCCTCAACTTCCAGCTCACCGTGATGATCGGTTACGTGATTTGCGGGGTACTGACGCTGGTTCTGATCGGCTTGCTGGCGTTCCCGCTGCTGTACGTGGTCAACATCGTGTTCTGCATCCTCGGGGCGGTGGCCGCGTCCAAGGGGACCGGCTACCGGTATCCGTTTGTGCTGCGGCTGATCAAGTAATGATCAGGCGGCTTTTCCATGGGTTACCTCCAGCGGCATCGCGCCGCTGGATACCGCATTGAGCACCACGATTTCAACTGCGGTGCCGTCCTCCGCGTAACTGACATGCGTGTTCCAGTCTTGCGATACTTCGCGGGCGATGGGCTTGTCCGAAAGATGGATGACGAGAATGTCATCGTCATCGTAATACGTGGTTTTCATTGCATTCTCCTCAAGTAAGCACTCCTCCGCATAGGCGCGAACATTGCCATCCGATACGGAATGTAGCGTGGGCACAGCCTTTTGTGCCCACGCGTGC
>AEPR01000678.1 GCA_000195205.2 Oxalobacteraceae bacterium IMCC9480
TGCCAATTTGATTCACATCAAGGATTTTTACCCTCCCGACCGGTTACCGCTTCGTCACGGCGGTGACCCCGGTCCAGCTGTGCTGCGTGCAACACTCACCGGGCCGTATCGGTCGATCGGCCAGCCAGTTGGCCGAAAGCGGACTTTGC
The DNA here is from genome assembly GCA_000195205.2 of Oxalobacteraceae bacterium IMCC9480. Taxonomy (GTDB): domain Bacteria; phylum Pseudomonadota; class Gammaproteobacteria; order Burkholderiales; family Burkholderiaceae_D; genus Actimicrobium. The sequence goes on from AEPR01000678.1 coordinate 150, forward strand.
CAAGGCGATTTCAACCTTGTCGAGTGCTTCATTGAAGTACTCGCGCATGGTCTGCAACGAAGGGGGATTGGTCAGCAACTGTTCGTAACCTTCGTCGCTGATGTTCGGTACGCACTTACGCAGTCTTGTCGAGGCAATGGCGAACTTGGGCAAGATGCCCAGTTTCGCAAAAACGCCATGCACATCCTGCATTGCGTATCCATGTGCGGTCATCAACGTATAGAGGTCGAACCAGTCCCTGGTTTTTGATCGCTCTGCACAGACCAGTGCTTTCGATGCAAACAACTCATCGAGGGTGGCAACGCGCAGCGGCGCTGCCGGGGCGAAACCGAGCGCTGCATTAAGTTCTGGCTCGGGGGCAAAGAAGGTGACTTTCACGGTGTTATTAGCGATGTAGTCCTGCTGGTAATGCTCAAGTTGATTGCCGGCGTCGATGGCATCGTCGACATCCAGTGGATTCTGATTGAGTACCAGGCGCAGTCCCGTGTTGGCCGCTGCACGTAAAAATTGTTGAAGTTGTCGATCCGGTAGTCGCGTGGCTGGATAGGCGAAATCCAGATCTTCGCTGACCCGATGACCGATATGCATCGTCAACGCCGTGCCACCGATGAGTACAAAACCATGGAGATCCGGGTGCTCCCGAATTTTTTCCCATACCAGACCTGTATCAGGCCGTAGCTTGCTCGTATCCATTTTGAATATTGTTCAGCATGCGTTGAGTCACGGGAGTTGCGCGTCGTACTTCTTCGCCGTCATCCGCAAGAAGGCTGTTCCATTCGGCATACAGGACGTCCATCCCGAACGCTACCGCTGCATCGAGCAGGACCGTGAACCGTGGCTGGAGCAGGGCATGACGAATAAATATGGTATCGCTGGCATTCGGATTGGACCAGACGAGTGACCGATGCCGGGTTCGGAATGCAATTGCACTTTCCGATGGCGTGTCATCTGGTTGCCGTGGCATGGTGAGCATGGAATTCTCCTGGTCGACTTCTACGAGAACAACATACCTCGGATTGACGGTAAGTTCAAATTCGCTCTGGCATTGAGCCGCCCCTCTGCCGGCCCATCCTGTCGCTTTACCGACGATATCTGTACACCCTCCCGTCCACACTTGCCAATTTGATTCACATCA
>AEPR01000677.1 GCA_000195205.2 Oxalobacteraceae bacterium IMCC9480
GCGGCAGCGTGATGTCGCCGCGGTTTTCGAGTACGTCGCCGATGAAGGTCGCGTTCTGGCCGGGCTCCCGGGATGATGCGGGCGGGGTCTGCGCGTCGGCACCAGCGCCAGCACCAGAAAATAAGGGAAGCTTGAATGCCATTAACGGATCTCCTGAATTCTGTTGCAATACCGGTGCGGGCACGCACCGGACATCATCGACCAACCTGAAGAAATTGCGGGTCCGCAATGAGCGCGGACACATCGAGCTGCCGCCATGTGACACCGTCGGTGTCGCGATAGCGGTTCGCCATGCGCCCCTGCACCGGAGCGGGCTGCAGCGTCATCGCGGCAAGGTCGCGCAAGCCCAGCACGCGCGACACCAGCACTGCACCATTGAACGCCAGCGACGGGCCGAACGCGATAATCCGGCACTGCTTGTCGATGACGGTGGGGCCATGACCGCGTAACTGTGCCAGATCAACCACGCTAACCAAGTTGCCACGCACATTGGCCAGGCCGAGAAACCACGGCTGCGTCAGCGGTACTGCGGCGATGGTGCCGACGGCGACAATTTCGCCGGCCTCGCGCAAGCTCAGCAGGCAGTGTTCGGCACCGATCTGCAGCCCGAGCTGACTGGTCTGCTCGCGCGTGCTGATGCGCGCCTGCTGCATCCGCGCTGACAACTGCGACTGGAAATCACGCATGCGCTGGCGGCGCGCGGCCGCGTCCGGCTTGCGATAAACGCGCTCTGGTACCAACTCGGGATGGGGCTGGCTCATGGCTGTCGTACTAGCCGAGCGCAGCGATTTTGGCCAGCAGCTCCTGCGGATCGACCGGCTTGACGATGTAGTCACGCGCGCCCTGGCGCAATCCCCAGATGCGGTCGGTTTCCTGGCCTTTGCTGGTGCAAATGATGATCGGCACGTCCTGGGTTTCCGGATCGCGCGAGATCGCGCGGGTTACCTGGAAGCCGTTTTGACCGGGCATCACAACATCCATCAGGATCAGTTGCGGCTTGTCGGCCTTGATCTTGAGCAGCGCTTCTTCGCCGTTCTCGGCGGTCGCCACTGAAAATCCGTTCTTGACCAGGACATCGGTCAGGAAGTAGCGCTCGGTCGGCGAATCGTCGACGATCAGTATCTTGTGGATAGCCATCAGGAGCTTTCAGGTAGGACCGGAACGGCTTGCGTCGTGGCGGTGAACTCGCGCACGATCTTGAGCAAACTGTCTTTGGTAAATGGTTTGGTCAGGTACGCATCGGAACCGACCAGTGCGCCACGGGCCCGATCGAACAAGCCATCCTTGGAGGACAGCATGATGACCGGTGTGGCATGGAATCGCGCACTTTTCTTGATCAGTGCGCAGGTCTGGTAGCCGTCGAGTCGCGGCATCAGGATGTCGCAGAAAATCAACGCCGGGCGACTGTCGTTCATCTTCGCCAGCGCATCGAAACCGTCTTCGGCAAGCACGACCTGATAACCGGCCTGCCCCAGAAAAATTTCGGCGGAACGCCGGATCGTGCTGCTGTCATCGATGACCATGACTTTCAGGCTGGCGGGTTCCGGCGTTTCGGTGGCTGTGGTCATGGCGGGCTCTCGATTAACTTGAGTCAATATAAAGGGCAACTCGACGAAAAAGCAAGATGCTTTTGACCAACTTTTAACATATCTTGCCGCACATCAAAGCGTGCGCACCCATCAAAAGGCGCACCTGTCGGCAAACGGTTACATCGTCACCATCTCGAAATCTTCCTTTCGGGCACCGCATTCCGGGCAAGTCCAGTTCATCGGCACATCCGCCCAGCGGGTTCCCGGTGCGATACCTTCTTCGGGCAAGCCGGCTTCCTCGTCATATACCCATCCACAAATCAGGCACATCCATGTCTGATAGTCCTGCTTTACCGCCGCGTCCGAAGTTCCGTTGTTACTCACAGTTAGCTGCCCTTCAATCAAGTAAAATGCGAAGTCGCCATCTTAATCTACCCGCCGTGCAAAACCAAACTTCTCCTATCGTCCTTACCTTCGGCGCGGCCGATCCCACCGGTGCCATCGGCATCCAGGCCGACATCGCGTCGTTTGCTGCCATGGGCTGCCACGGCCTGTCGGTCATCACCGCGCTGATGATCAGCGACACTACCAAAATCGAAGACATGGAGATCACCGAATCCGACTGGGTCTCCGACCAGGCGCGCGTAGTACTCGAAGACATGGCCGTGGCCGCGTTCAAGGTCAGCGCCGTCGGCAGCATCGAAAACGTCTCGGTGATCGCCGAAATCGTGTCCGATTACCCGGAAATTCCGCTGATCCTCGATCCGTTCATCACGGCCATTCCGGATGACGTGCAGGACGGCGACGATGTCCTGATGGCCGTGCGCGAACTGCTGCTGCCGCAGGCAACCCTGCTGCTGCTATCGGCCGGCGAACTGGACCGGCTGGCCGAAACCTGGCGCGAACCGACCGTCGAAGACACGCTGGAAGTCGATGCGCTGCACGTGATTGAACTGGGTTGTGCGTTCCTGCTGGTGACCGGCACGCCCGGTGCGGCGCAGGAAGTCACCAATACGCTCTATAGCGACGGCGGCGTGATCCGTCAGGACAACTGGCCGCGTCTGCCGGGGGCCTTCACCGGTGCCGGCTCGACGATGTCGGCGGCCATTGCCGCGCTGATGGCGAACGGACTGGAAGCGCCCGAAGCCGTCTTCGAGGCGCAGGAATTCACCCACGCCGCCCTGCTCGGGGCCCAGCGCCTGGGCATGGGCAAGCTAATCCCGGACCGCTATTTCTGGGCGCGCGAAGCGATGCAGGATATCGACGCCGATGCGCCCGAAGCGGCCTCCCCACACTGAATTTCTCTGAATGCTGATCTCCTCATGACTTCCAATAACGACATCCTGTTCGCCCGCGCGCAACTGACCACGCCAGGCGGCGTCAATTCGCCGGTACGCGCTTTCCGTTCGGTCGGCGGCACGCCACGTTTTGTGACCCGTGCCAGCGGTCCGTATTTCTGGGACGCTGACGACAAGCGCTATACCGATTACATCGGCTCGTGGGGTCCGGCCATCGTCGGCCACGCCCATCCGGTCGTGATCAAGGCAGTGCAGGATGCCGCCGTACTGGGCCTGAGCTTCGGCGCACCCACCGAAGGCGAAGTACTGATGGCCGAAGAAATCTGCCGGCTGGTGCCGTCGATCGAACAGGTCCGGCTGGTCTCCAGCGGCACCGAAGCGACCATGAGCGCGCTGCGTCTGGCGCGCGGTGCGACCGGGCGCGACAAGATCATCAAGTTCGAAGGCTGCTATCACGGCCATGCCGATTCGCTGCTGGTCAAAGCCGGCAGTGGCTTGCTGACCTTCGGCAATCCGACCTCGGCCGGCGTACCGCAGGATTTCGTCAAGCACACACTGGTGCTCGACTACAACGACGCGGAACAACTGGAGCGGGCTTTCCGCGACGTCGGCGATGAAATCGCCTGCGTGATCGTCGAGCCGGTCGCCGGCAACATGAACCTGATCAAGGCGACACCGGAATTTCTGTCGACGATGCGCCGGCTGTGCACCCAATACGGCGCCGTGCTGATTTTTGATGAAGTGATGTCGGGTTTCCGGGTAGCGCTTGGTGGCGCGCAATCGATCTACGGCATCGTGCCGGACCTGACCGCGCTGGGCAAAGTCATCGGCGGCGGCTTGCCGGTAGCGGCCTTCGGCGGACGCGCCGACCTGATGCAGCAGATGTCGCCGGTCGGTGCGGTCTACCAGGCCGGCACGCTGTCGGGTAATCCGGTGGCCGTGGCGGCCGGCATGGCGACACTCAAGCTGATCCAGGTACCCGGCTTTTACGAGGGACTGTCGGCGCAAACCCTGCGCCTGGTGCAAGGCCTCACTGCCGCCGCCGCCGAACACGGCATCGCCTTCTGCGCCGACGCCATCGGTGGCATGTTCGGGATGTATTTCTCGGCACAGGTACCGGCCAATTTCGCCGAGATGATGGCCAGCGACAAGACCCGCTTCAACACCTTCTTTCATCGCATGCTGGACCACGGCGTGTACTTCGCCCCGGCCGCGTTCGAAGCTGGCTTTGTCTCGGCGCAGCATGACGATGCGGTTATTGATGCCACCATTGCGGCAGCGCGGATTGTGTTCGAGGACCTCGCCCTGAGCTGATTGCCCATCTGTTCTGAGCCACCAAGCGTTCGGTTTGAGTTCCCCTACAACCGTTCGGCCTGAGCTCACCCCCTTCA
>AEPR01000676.1 GCA_000195205.2 Oxalobacteraceae bacterium IMCC9480
GAACGCTTGGAATTGGCGCGCATTTTAGGTCCGCGCGCGCAGGCACATCATGCCGTGCCCACCCAAACCCCGGAGCCGGGTGACCGTCCCGGAAACTAGCCGACCCACTTGCGCGCATTGCGGAACATCCGCATCCACGGTGCGTCCTCGCCCCATTGCTCCGGATGCCACGAGTGCAGCGTGCTGCGGAAGACCCGCTCGGCATGCGGCATCAGCACCGTGAAGCGGCCATCCGGCGTGGTTACCGAGCTGATGCCGTCAGGCGATCCGTTCGGGTTGTATGGATAGTCTTCGGTGACATTGCCCTTGTTATCGACATAGCGCAGCGCCACCAGCGCAGCATCGATATCGCCGGTCAGCGCGAAGTCGGCATAGCCTTCGCCATGCGCCACCGCGATCGGCGTACGGGTGCCGGCCATGCCGTCAAAGAAGATCGACGGCGAAGCAGCGATCTCGACCATGCCGAAACGCGACTCGAATTGCTCCGACTTGTTGCGCGTGAATTTCGGCCAGGCTTGTGCGCCGGGGATGATGGATTTCAGGTTGCTCATCATCTGGCAACCGTTGCAAATGCCCAGGCCGAAGGTATCGGTGCGCTGGAAAAACGCCGCGAACTGTTCGGCCAGTGCCGGGTTAAACAGGATGGTCTTGGCCCAGCCTTCGCCGGCACCCAGCACGTCGCCATACGAGAACCCGCCGACCGCAATCACGCCCTTGAAATCCGCCAGCCGCGCGCGACCGGCAATCAGGTCGCTCATGTGCACGTCGATCGCCGTGAAGCCGGCCTTGTGCATCACGTAAGCGGTTTCAATGTGCGAATTGACGCCCTGCTCGCGCAGGATCGCGACCTTGGGCCGCACGCCGGTGGCAATGAAAGGCGCGGCGATGTCTTCCTGCGGATCAAAGCTCAGCACCGGCGAGATGCCCGGATCGGCCTTGTCAAGCAGACGGGCATATTCGGCATCGGCGCATTCCGGATTGTCGCGCAGGCGCGCGATGCGCCAGCTGGTCTCGCTCCAGAAGTGGTGCAGGTCGATACGCGACGGCTGGTAAATCACCTTGGCGTCGCGCGTGAATTCGATCGTGCCGCGTTCGTTGAGCTTGCCGATGATGTGGCTGCAGGCACCCAGATTGAAGCTGCGCAGCACGTTCATGACCTCGGATTTTTCATCGGCGCGGACCTGGATCACGGCACCAAGTTCTTCGCAGAACAAGGCGCGCAAGGTCAGCTCGTTGCGCCGCTCGCTGACTTGCGAAGCCCAGTTTTTGGAATCGCCCCAGTCGGCTGCGTGCTCGCTTTCCATCGCAATGATGTCGAGGTTGACGGTCACGCCGGCACGACCGGCAAAGGCCATTTCGCACAGGGTTGCGTACAGGCCGCCGTCGGAACGGTCGTGGTACGCGAGCAAGCGTTTTTCGGTATTGAGTTGCTGGATCGCCGCAAAGAATGCCTTGAGGTCATCGGCACTGTCGAGGTCCGGTGCGGTGTCGCCGATCTGCTGGAACACCTGCGCCAGCGCTGATGCACCGATGCGGTTCTTGCCACGGCCAAGGTCGATTAGGATCAGCGAGGTCTCGCCCAGATCGGTGCGCAATTGCGGCGTCAGCGAGCGGCGGATATCGGTCACCGGCGCGAACGCCGAGACGATCAGCGAGACCGGCGACATCACCGATTTGTCGGCGGCATCTTCTTTCCAGGTCGTGCGCATCGACAGCGAATCCTTGCCCACCGGGATGCTGATACCCAGCGCCGGACACAGCTCCATGCCGATCGCCTTGACGGTATCGAACAGCGCTGCGTCCTGCCCCGGCTGGCCGCAAGCCGCCATCCAGTTGGCCGACAGCTTGATGTCCGAGATGTCGGCAATCGCAGCAGCGGCGATGTTGGTGATCGCTTCGCCGACGGCCATCCGGCCCGAGGCCGCGGCATTGATGACGGCCAGCGGCGTGCGCTCGCCCATCGCCATCGCTTCACCCAGGTAGCCTTCGAAACTCATGGCGGTGACAGCGCAATCGGCCACCGGCACTTGCCACGGTCCGACCATCTGGTCGCGTACGCTGGTGGCACCGACGGTGCGGTCGCCAATCGTAATCAGGAAGGATTTGTCGCCGACCGTCGGCAGGCGCAGCACGCGCTGACCGGCGTCGGCCAGGTCGATGCCGGTCAAGTCCATCGCCGGGAATTGCTGGACCAGGTGACTGGCTTCGCGATGCATTTTCGGCGGCTTGCCGAGCAGGACATTCATCGGCATGTCGACCGGCGTGTTGCCGTGGGCCGGATCGATCACCTTCAGCTGGCGCTCTTCGGTCGCGGTGCCGACGACCGCAAACAGGCAGCGCTCGCGCTGGCAAAAATACGTGAACAGCGGCAGGCTGTCGGGATCAATCGCCAGCACGTAACGCTCTTGCGATTCATTACTCCAGATTTCTTTGGGTGCCATGCCGCTCTCTTCAAGCGGCACCTTGCGCAGGTCAAAAATCGCACCCCGTTTTGCATCGTTGGTGATTTCAGGAAAGGCGTTCGACAAGCCGCCGGCACCGACGTCATGGATCGACAGCACAGGATTGTCTTCACCCATCTGCCAGCAGCAGTTGATGACTTCCTGCGCGCGTCGCTCCATCTCCGGATTGCCGCGCTGGACCGAATCAAAATCGAGGTCAGCGGTATTCGAGCCGGTCGCCATCGACGAGGCCGCGCTGCCGCCCATGCCGATACGCATGCCCGGACCACCCAGCTGAATCAACAGGCTGCCTACCGGCAAGTCATTCTTTTTAGTGTGCTGGTCGGCGATGCTACCGATGCCGCCGGCGATCATGATCGGCTTGTGATAGCCGAACACGGTACCGCTGACATGCTGTTCGTAGGTGCGGAAATAGCCGCTCAAAATGGGCCGGCCGAATTCATTGTTGAACGCGGCGGCGCCGATCGGACCATCGATCATGATGTGCAATGCCGAGGCAATGCGGTCCGGTTTGCCGTAGACCAGTCCCGGGATTTTTGCGCTCGTAATCGGAGTCGTCACGTCGTGGGCGTTTTCCCAGCCGTGCACGGCACCGGGCAGCATCAGGTTCGATACGGTGAAGCCGCACAGGCCGGCCTTGGGCTTGGCACCGCGACCGGTCGCACCTTCGTCGCGAATCTCGCCGCCGGCACCGGTGGCAGCACCGGGAAATGGCGCGATCGCGGTCGGATGGTTGTGCGTCTCGACCTTCATCAGGATGTGGGTCAATTCCTGCGACGGCGCGTACTCGTTGCCGGCGGCACCGCCACGCGGATAAAAGCGCATCACGCTGGCGCCTTCGATGATCGACGAATTGTCGCTGTAGGCCACGATGGTGCCTTGCGGATGCAGTTCGTGGGTATTGCGGATCATGCCGAACAGGGTCTTGTCCTGCGCGACGCCATCGATGGTCCAGTCGGCATTGAAAATCTTGTGGCGGCAGTGTTCGGAATTGGCTTGCGCGAACATCATCAGTTCGACATCGGTCGGATTGCGTCCGGCTTGCGTGAAGGCGTCGGCCAGGTAGGTGATTTCGTCGGCCGACAGGGCCAGTCCGAGTTCGGTATTGGCCATCACCAGCGCGGCCTTGCCGCCGCCGATCAGGTCGATGGCCGCCAGCGGCTTAGCATCGAGTTCACTGAACAGCGCGGCGGCATCGCCCGCCTGGCGCAACACCATCTCGGTCATGCGGTCATGCAGGGCATCGGCAACGCCGCGCACGCTGGCGTCGGCCAGATGCTTGACGCCACGCAGCAAGCCAGCCTTGACGCGCACGTGATAGACGATGCCGCGCTCGATGCGGCGGATCGGCGTCATACCGCAATTGTGGGCGATGTCGGTGGCCTTGCTGGCCCACGGCGAGATCGTGCCGAAACGCGGAATGACGACAAATTCATCGCCCTCGGCAGCACCGGAAAACGGCTCGCCGTAGGTCAGCAAACCATCGAGCCGGTCCAGCTCGGGCTGGGTCAGCGTGGTGCTGGTATCGACAAAATGCAGGTAGCGACCCGTGACCGAAATGATCGCGTGATCGACCTTCTGCAGTTGCGCTAGCAGGCGTTGGGAACGAAAAGCGGAGAGCGCGTTGGAGCCCGGCAAAATCAACATGGCGAGAGGAAGGTTGGTGTGACGCCGACGACGGGGCCACGGGTTGAATCGGAAAGGCCGGATTATACCGTGCCGGCACGCGCTTCGCGGAGGCAATGGCGGGTGCGGTATGCGACGGGCTGCCGGTGCGGGCCGCGCACTTATGCCCGTATTTTGTGAATAACTTT
>AEPR01000675.1 GCA_000195205.2 Oxalobacteraceae bacterium IMCC9480
GCCCTGCGGTTATTGCACCCTACGACGCTGTCAGCGCTTGATCGTTTGTAGTCGCATTTATAGTTTTGACGGATCAAGTACCGTCGTCGGCACTTTTAGCACAGAGATTAAACACGCCTCATTCTTCAGCGGTACTTTGTTCCCATAACTCGAATTGGCGTGAAGACATAATTCCAGTAGTCATGATTGAACAACCTGCCGTAATATCCAAAATACAACAAACTTTGGGATTTTACATATGGCAGGCGACTGGAGCGACGATGAAATCGCGGCATCGGTAGCGGTGTACAACGAAATGCTGGTGCATGAGAAAAACCAGACCTCCTACAACAAAAAGCAAATGTATCGGGATCTCGCGGCCCAGTTCGGCAGAACAGAAAAAGCGTTCGAGTACAGGATGCAAAACATTTCCCACGTACTGCATTTGATGGAAAAACCGTGGGTAAAAGGGCTAAAGCCAGCGAAAAATGTTGGCAGCCATATCACTAGCAGGATCGAAAAACAGTTGTTATTAGCAGAAGGCTGCACCCCCAACAATGAGCCACAGATATTTGTCGAAACCGCGCTGTTAAAGGATTTCGACCGCGACAAAAATGGTGTACTTGAGTGGCCATTTCCGACTGGCGCTGATGTAGACGACCGTGCGTACACAACTGCAGATCTAGCCGAATGGGATCGGCAATATCGTATTGGCGACGTGCACAATTCGAATCCGCCAACCGGGGCAGAGCAGCCAACTACGACCGCCAGAACTCGTAACGAATATGTGCGAAGCCCTGATGTCGTTAACTGGGTCATTCAGCGATGCGCCGGAAACTGCGAGTGCTGCGAAAAGCCAGCACCTTTTAGCAGGCAGGATGGCAGCCCATTTTTAGAGGTGCACCATATCCGGCAACTAGCAAACGGGGGAAGCGATCGGGTATCAAATGCGATTGCAGTCTGTCCCAACTGTCACAGGGAACTGCATTTCGGAAGCAAGTCAGTGGCACTGATTGAAAGCTTGTACGGGAGGGTAAAAGAAATTCAGCCGGAGTAAGTCATCCCTCAGCAGTCATGGGATAGCTGTCTCGAAACGTTTTCAGATCGTCCGAAT
>AEPR01000674.1 GCA_000195205.2 Oxalobacteraceae bacterium IMCC9480
CGCCGCCGCCTTCGAGCACGTCGTTGCCGCTGCCGCCATCGAGCTGGTTGGCGCCGCCGTCGCCCGTCAGGCGGTCGTCTCCGGCGCTGCCGATCAGGTTTTCAACCTGGCTCAGGGTATCTCCGCCGGCGTCACCACCGAGGCCGGCGCTGCCGTCCAGCGCCACCGTCACTCCGGCCGTCGATAGCGCATACGTGACCGTGTCGATACCGGTACCACCGATCAGCTGGTCGGCACCCGCGCCGCCGTCGAGCAGATCGTTGCCGGCACCGCCGTCAAGGGTGTTGTCACCGGCGTCACCGGTGAGGGTGTCGCCGTATTGCGAGCCGGTCAGGTTTTCGATGCTGCTG
>AEPR01000673.1 GCA_000195205.2 Oxalobacteraceae bacterium IMCC9480
CCCCGTGCCCACCCTACCGTCAGGTAGCATCCATGGGCTGATTTGTGCCGGCGGGATTGCTACCAGAAACCAACAGGAACTTCGCGTCATGCGCCTCCAGATTCAACGACTCAGGACTACGCTGGCAAGTGCCATCGGCACCCCGCTCTTTGTGCTTGCCATGCTGCTCTCGACGCCGGGCTTCGGGCAGGACGAGGTCGCGCCCCCGCCCGCACCGGCGGCGATTGTCGACAATGCGCGCAAGGAAATGGATCTGGTCCAGTCGGCACTGTCCAAGGAAGTCGACAGTGCCCAGCTGCAGGAAGCGCGGCAACGCGCGCTGGCCACACAGGCGCAACTGGAAGTCGCCGCCGAGGCCATCTCGGCACAGCTCGCCCAAGTGCAGGCAAGGCTGGCCGAACTTGGCACGCCTGCTGCAGGAACAAAGGAAGCGCCGGGTATTGCCTCGCAGCGTGCCGAGCTGGTGCGGTCTCAGACCACACTGGATTCCCAGGTCAAGCTGGCCGGCCTGCTGGCCGTCGAGGCAGAACAGGCGATCACCACCATCGCCACCCGCAGGCGCACGCAGTTCAGTGCGCATCTGTTCGAGCGCACCGACTCGCCATTGAGTGCGACGTTCTGGGGCAATGTGGGATCGGATACGCCAGCCGATATCAGCCGGGTGCGCCAGCTCGGATCGACAATCCTCGCCAGGATATCCACGGTCGCAAAGAGCGTCTGGCTGTTTGCCCTTCTGGCATGCGCCGTTCTGGTCGTGGCTAGCGGCCCCGCCGGACGCGTCCTGCTGCGCATCATCTCGACGCGCATTCCTGCCGGACGTCTGCGCCGCTCTCTGTATGCATTAGGCGTGGTCGGGGTCTGGACCGTGGTCCCCGGTGTCGCCGCCCATGTGCTGTTCACGGTCCTGACAAGCGGTGCATCGGGGGTGCCGATTTCGGATGAACTGCGTGCCCTGCTGGGCGGATTGGACGCCGTCGTCTGGTTTGGTGGCTTTTGCGTCGGCCTCGGCGTGGCCCTCCTGATGCCGGCAAAACCGACCTGGCGGCTACTGCCGATTGCCGACCGGACTGCCTGGCGGCTGCGCTGGTTTCCGCTGGCGTTTGCCATCACGATGGTAGTCGAAGGCATCTCGACCCGGCTCTCGGTGGCCGCCGAATTGAGCCTCACCGCGACAGTGATCCTCAAAGGCCTGGCTGCCCTGACGCATTCCTTGCTGATCGTGGCGGCGCTGGTGCAATTCCGGCGCACGGCGCTTGATAGCGCAACGCCAGAGGAAAGTGATCCCGCCGCAACCGTCGACACCAACCCGGTGGTCCTTGCGATTCCCTTGTGGCTGCAATCGCTGCGCTCGTTCACTTTGCTGATCCTGTTGCTGACCTTGCTCGGATTTGTCGCCGGCTACATCGCGATGGCCAGCTTTCTGCTCAACCAGCTGAGCTGGATTTTTATTGTGGCGAGTGCCGCCTACCTGCTGACCATCGTCACCGACGACCTGTTCATGACTTTGCTCGCGCCCAAGGTCCAGCCACCCGAAGCGCTGGAGACGGCAACGCCAGGCCAGGCCGTCCCACCGCCGCCGCGGACACTGGAGCTGACTGCGGTCTTGCTGTCCGGCGCCAGTCGCATTCTGATCACGCTGCTCGCGCTGGTGCTGCTGGTGGCGCCGTTTGGCGAGAGCCCTCTCGAACTGCTGCACCGGGCCAGCAACGTCAACGAAGGGCTGTCGATCGGCGAGATCAGCATCCGGCCAGCGACGGTGTTCCAGGGACTGCTCGTGCTGTGCATCGGCCTGTTTCTGGTGCGTATGCTCAAGCGCTGGATAGGCAGCCGCCTGATGCCGACGACGCGGCTCGATGACGGCATGCGCATGTCGCTGACGACGCTGTCCGGCTATCTGGGCGTGATCCTGGTCATCGCCCTGTCGATGTCGGCAGTCGGGGTCGGCCTGGAGCGCGTGGCATGGGTGGCCAGCGCCCTGTCGGTCGGTATCGGCTTCGGCCTGCAGGGCGTGGTCCAGAACTTTGTCTCCGGCCTGATCCTGCTGGCCGAGCGTCCCGTGAAAGTGGGTGACTGGGTGTCCTTGTCCGGCGTCGAAGGCGACATCCGCCGGATCAACGTGCGGGCCACCGAGATCCAGATGGTTGACCGGTCTACCGTCATCGTGCCCAACTCCGAGTTCATCACGAAGATCGTCCGCAACGTGACCTACACCAATCCGATCGGCATGGTGCAGATCAAGTTGCCGATGCCGCTGGATACGGACACGCTCAAGGCCCGCGACGTGATCCTCGCGGCGTTCGAGGGGCATGCGGGCATACTTGCCGCGCCGGCCCCGAATGTCCAGCTCGACGGCATCGACGGGGTGAGACTGATCTTCAACGCTTCCGGTTACGTCAGCTCGCCGCGTGCGTCGTATGGCGTCAAGAGCGATTTGCTGTTCGATATCCTCACTCGTTTGAAAGAAGCCGGGCTCAGTCTGTCCTTGCCACCGACTATCATCATGTCGAACAGCACGGAGGTGCCGGCTGCGTCGGCTG
>AEPR01000672.1 GCA_000195205.2 Oxalobacteraceae bacterium IMCC9480
CCCCCCGCCGATGGCCAGATCGACTGGCAGCAACCGGCGCAGCAGGTCTACAACCTGCATCGTGCAGTCGCACCGCCGTATCCGGGGGCCTGGACCGTACTCGATGGTGTGACCTACGTGATCGGCAAGGCGCGACTTTCGGCGCAGACTTTCCCCGACTTGGCACCTGGCCTTGCGGTAGTGGATAATCGCCTCCTAGGAATTTGCGGCGACGCTCGCGCACTGGCAATCTCGACATTGCTGGTCGACGGCGTCCCGCTCACGCCGGCGCAATTACAGCAAAACATGTCCGGCAACACGAACTGACAAACATCTACGAAAGCATCACATGAAAAAAGTCCTCATCCTCGGCGTCAATGGTTTCATTGGCCATCACTTGTCCAAGCGCATCCTCGAGACCACCGACTGGCACGTCTATGGCATGGACATGATGAGCGATCGCATCACCGAATTGCTGGACAATCCGGACTTCAAGTCGCGCATGCATTTCTTTGAAGGCGACATCACGATCAACAAGGAATGGGTCGAGTACCACGTCAAGAAGTGCGACGTGATCCTGCCGCTGGTGGCGATTGCCACGCCATCGACCTATGTCAAGCAACCGCTGCGCGTGTTCGAACTCGACTTCGAAGCCAACCTGCCTATCGTTCGCTCGGCCGCCAAATACGGCAAGCACCTGGTGTTCCCGTCGACCTCGGAAGTCTATGGCATGTGCCACGACGATGAATTCGATCCCGAAGAATCCGAACTGATCTGCGGCCCGATCAACAAGCCGCGCTGGATTTATTCGTGCTCTAAGCAGTTGATGGATCGCGTGATCTGGGGCTATGGCATGGAAGGCCTGAACTTCACGCTGTTCCGTCCGTTCAACTGGATCGGTGCCGGACTCGATTCGATCCACACGCCCAAAGAAGGCAGCTCGCGCGTGGTCACGCAATTCTTTGGTCACATCGTGCGCGGCGAAAACATTTCGCTGGTCGACGGCGGCGAACAGAAGCGCGCGTTCACGTATATCGATGACGGCATCGATGCGCTGATCAAGATCATCGCCAACAAGGATGGCATCGCCACCGGCAAGATCTACAACATCGGCAACCCGGTCAACAACTACTCGATCCGCGACCTCGCGGCGATGATGCTGACACTGGCCGCCGACTATCCGGAATACGCCGATTCGGCCAAGAAAGTCGAACTGATCGAGACCACCTCGGCGGCCTACTACGGCAAGGGTTACCAGGACGTGCAAAACCGCGTGCCGAAAATCACCAACACCTGCGAAGAACTGAACTGGAATCCGACCACCACGATGCCAGACACGCTGCGCAATATTTTTGACGCGTATCGCGGCCAGGTCGCCGCTGCCCGCGCACTGATGGATTGATATCCCTTGCCGCTGATTACACTGAAGATTGATGTCGACACCTTTCGCGGTACCCGCGAAGGCGTGCCGAACCTGGTGCGCATGTTGCAGAAGCACGATGCCCATGCCACCTTCCTGTTTTCGCTCGGACCGGATCACACCGGCTGGGCCTTGCGCCGCGCGTTCCGGCCAGGGTTTTTCCAGAAGGTGTCGCGCACCTCGGTGCTCGAACATTACGGCCTGAAAACCCTGATGTACGGCGTCCTGCTGCCGGCACCCGACATCGGTCAATTGTGTGCAACTCAATTGCGTGCAGTGCATCAGGCCGGTTTCGAATGCGGCATCCACACCTGGGACCATGTGGTCTGGCAAGACCATGTGCGCCAGCAGGATGCGGCCTGGACACAGGACCTGATGCAGCGTTCGCATGAGCGCTTCGTAGCGATCTTCGGCCATGCGCCGCAGACCCACGGTGCGGCCGGCTGGCAAATGAATCCGCATGCCTTCCGGCAGCTCGATGCATTCGGCATTGCCTACGCCTCCGACGAACGGGCGCAACTCAACGACGATGGCAGCCTGCTGCATGCCGATGCCGGCCCGCACCGGCTCAGTGTCGATGGCCAGACCTTGTCCTGCATCCAGATGCCGACCACGTTACCGACGCTCGATGAATTGCTCGGTCGAACCATCGATGGCGAACTGGTCACGACGGCCAATATTGCGGCGCTGCTGTTGCGGCTGACTGCCTCACCGCGGGATCATGTTTATACCTTGCATGCCGAGCTTGAAGGGCAAAAACTCGCCCCCATCTTCGACGAGTTGCTTAGCGGTTGGCGTGCTCAGGGTTATACACTGGCGTCGATGGCGGACTACCACCAGGCCATTGGCCAGCGCGCACTGCCAGTCAATCCGATCGACTGGGGCACGCTGCCCGGCCGTTCCGGTGACTTGCTACTGCAAGCCGCCTGAACGCTGCCCCGCGCACAGGCATCAATATCGAACATGAAACGACCAGGAGAATCACATGGCTGATAGCCCCTCTGTAGCAACCAAGATCGTTGATGACTTTTCCGCACTGGTGACTGGCACACAGCCGTTCAAGCTGTCCGACCATGCCGGCAAAACCGTCATCCTGTTTTTTTACCCGAAGGACAATACGCCGGGATGCACCGCCGAGAGCATGCGCTTTCGCGATCTGTATCCGGAATTCGAAGCCGCCAATGCGATCGTGTTCGGCATCAGCCGTGACAGCTTGCGCTCGCACGAAGGCTTCAAGGCCAAGCTGGGCATGCCGTTCGAATTGATCTCCGATCCGGACGAAGTGGTGTGCCTGCAGTTCAATGTCATGAAATCGAAAAGCATGTACGGCAAGACCGTGCGCGGCGTCGAACGCAGCACATTTATCATTGACGGTGCCGGCGAATTAGTGAAAGAATGGCGTGGAGTAAAGGTCCCCGGACACGTAGATGATGTACTGGAATTTGTGAAGGCCCTGGCCTAGACCGAGAACCGACAACCATTGAATTCATCCAGAGAATCCGCTTTTCGAAAGCCGTTTGAGACCAGGACCACCGTCCCGGCCTCAAACGGCTTTTTGTACTTTGTCAGTATGCTGTGTGCTGACGTGCTACCCGTTAGACCCCGTTCGCCATGCCGTGAAACATGGTATCGCTCAACCGTATTTAGATCGAGGTCCTGATGCCACTGCCCAAACTTCCGACCAAACCTGCTGCCCTGCTGTCGCCTGTCGATTATCCGAAGGCCGACAAGTCCAAGATCGTCAAGCCGTTCACGCTACCGGCTGTCTCGACACCACGCAAGATCGAAGCACTGACTCGACCGACCGCGCGCGTACCGCAAGCGCCGGCGGCACCTGTTGCAAAAGCCAAAGTCAGCACCCTCAAGCCGGCCAAGACGCCGATCACCAAGGCCAAGTCACCGGTCAGCCGCCGTGCCGACAAGAGCGGCATCTCGAAGCTGTTCGTGCTCGATACGAACGTGCTGATGCATGATCCGAGCTCGCTGTTCCGCTTCGAGGAACACGATGTCTACCTGCCGATGATGACGCTGGAAGAACTCGACGATCACAAGAAGGGCATGACCGAAGTGGCGCGCAATGCGCGGCAGGTGTCGCGCTCGCTTGATGCGCTGGTCGGCAACATGGATGGGGCCAGCATCGAGGATGGGATTCCGTTGTCGAAGCTCGGCAACAAGGATGCCAAGGGTCGCCTGTTCTTCCAGACCAAATTGCAAAACATCGTGCTGCCTGAAGGCCTGCCGGTCGGCAAGGCTGACAACCAGATCCTCGGCGTCGTGCGTGCCCTCGAAGCGCAATTCCCCGGTCGTGCGATCGTGCTGGTGTCGAAAGACATCAACATGCGCATCAAGGCCTGCGCGCTCGGTTTGCCGGCCGAAGAATATTTCAATGACCATGTGCTGGAAGACACTGACCTGCTGTACTCGGGCATCCTGCATTTGCCGGATGATTTCTGGAACAAGCACGGCAAGGGTATCGAGTCCTGGCAGGAAAACAAGAACGGCACCGGCACGACGTTTTACCGGCTGACCGGCCCGCTGGTGCCGGCGATGCTGATGAACCAGTTCGTGTTCATGGAGCCGATGAATGGCGAGCCGGCCTTCTACGGCAAGGTGCGCGAGATCAACGGCAAGACCGCCGTGCTGCAAACACTGCGCGACTATGCGCACACCAAGAACAATGTCTGGGGTGTCACTGCACGCAACCGCGAACAGAACTTTGCGCTCAATCTGCTGATGAATCCGGAGTGCGATTTTGTGACGCTGCTGGGTCAGGCCGGCACCGGCAAGACCTTGCTGGCACTCGCGGCCGGTCTGGCGCAAGTGCTCGAAACCAAGCTCTACAACGAAATCATCGTCACGCGCGTGACGGTGCCGGTCGGTGAAGACATCGGTTTTCTGCCGGGTACCGAAGAAGAGAAAATGTCGCCATGGATGGGCGCTTTCGACGACAACCTCGAAGTGCTCAACAAGTCCGATTCGGATGCCGGTGAATGGGGCCGTGCCGCCACGCAGGACCTGATCCGCTCACGCATCAAGATCAAGTCGCTCAACTTCATGCGTGGTCGCACCTTCGTCAACAAGTTCCTGATCATCGACGAAGCGCAAAACCTGACGCCCAAGCAAATGAAAACCCTGGTCACCCGCGCCGGTCCGGGCACCAAGATCATTTGCCTCGGCAACATCGCGCAGATCGATACGCCCTACCTGACCGAGGGCTCAAGCGGCCTGACCTATGTGGTCGATCGCTTCAAGGGCTGGGCGCATAGCGGGCATGTGACGCTGGCGCGTGGCGAGCGGTCGCGGCTGGCCGATCATGCGAGCGAAGTGCTGTAAGACGGCAAACCGGCTCTGCATGGCAAAACGGCATCCGAAATTCGGATGCCGTTTTTTTATGCAGGCCGCAAAACCTATAACAACCTGGTTCCTATCCACCACGCCACCGCCGCCATGAATGCAGCCGCCGGTATCGTCAGCACCCAGGCCCAGACAATGTTGCCGGCGACACCCCAGCGCACGGCCGACATTTTCTTGACGGACCCGACGCCGATAATCGCGCCGGTGATCGTATGCGTGGTCGAGATCGGGATGCCCATTGCGGTGGTGACAAACAGCATGATCGCCCCGCCACTTTCGGCACAAAAACCGCCAACCGGCTTGAGCTTGGTGATGCGCTGACCCATGGTCTTGACAATGCGCCAGCCGCCGAACAGCGTGCCGAAACTGATCGCACAGTAGCAACTGATGACCACCCACGCCGGCAATGCATCGTTGCTGCCGGAATAGCCGGAGGTGATCAGCAGCATCCAAATGATGCCCATGGTTTTTTGTGCATCGTTGCCGCCGTGGCCGAGGCTGTACATCGCCGCCGAGCCGAGCTGCAAACGACGGAACCATTTGTCCGCCTTGCGCGGCGTCGAGCGCACGAACACCCACGACACCAGCAGCATCATGACGGAACCGACGAGAAAGCCCAGTAACGGAGATAGCACGACAAAGGCAACGAAGTTGATCAGTCCCGAATCGATCAGCGACCCGATGCCGTCCTTGGCTACGGCGGCACCAATTAGCCCGCCAATCAGCGCATGGGACGAGGAGGATGGGATACCTTGATACGAGGTAATCAGGCTCCAGGCGATCGCGCCGACCAGCGCACCGAAGACCACGTAGTGGTCGACCACGGCGGGATCGATGATGTCTTTTCCCACTGTGCTCGCCACTTGCAACTGGAACACCAGTATCGCGACAAAATTGAACATCGCCGCCATGGCCACGGCTTGCTGCGGCTTCAGTACGCCGGTCGATACCACGGTCGCAATCGCATTGGCGGCGTCATTGAAGCCGTTCATGAAGCCGAACAGTAAGGCCAGTGCGATCAGGAAGACGAGCGTGGTGATACTGATCTGGAGGGTGTGCATGCAGCCTTTTCTAGAAGCGAATCCTCACCGGAGCGCGGGCCCGGTCAGGCATTTTCGAGGACGATACCTTCGATGATATTGGCGACGTCTTCGCATCGGTCGGTGACGGTCTCGAGGATCTCGTAGATCGCCTTGAGCTTGATCAGGTTGCGCACGTCCGGTTCATCGCGAAACAGCTTTGACATGGCCGCGCGCATGACATGATCGGCATCCGATTCGAGCCGGTCGATCTCGGTACACAGGTCCATGATCTGTCGCGAGTTATCCATATTGGACAGCATGGCCACCGCAGCCTGGACTTTTTCGGCGCAGGTCAGGCACAGTTCGGCAAGCCGTTTGGCTTCCGGCGTGATGGCCTTGATGTCATACAACGAGATGGTCTGGGCAGCGTCTTCGAGCAGGTCGAGGATGTCATCCATGCGCGTGATCAGCTGGTGGATATCATCGCGATCGATCGGCGTGATGAAGGTCATGTGCAGCATTTCGATCGTGTTGTGCGTGACCTTGTCCGCCTCTTTTTCGATCGCCTCGATCGCATGCACGCGAATGTCGAGGTCATCAAAGTTGGTCATCAGGCCGACCATTTCGCGCGCCCCCTTGACGCACAAATCCGCGTGCTGGTTGAACAACTCAAAGAACTTGCCCTCCGTGGGCATCAGTCGTCCGAACATGGTGTATCTCTCAAAATGGGATTAGTCGCCACCATACAGCGGCGCGTTGCCGGTGTAATTGTCGAACTTGGTGTACTGCCCCTGGAAGGTCAGGCGGATGCTGCCGATCGGCCCGTTACGCTGCTTGCCGATGATGATTTCGGCGGTGCCCTTGTCGGGAGAATCGGGGTTGTAGACTTCGTCGCGATAAATAAACAGGATCACGTCGGCGTCCTGCTCGATGGCACCGGATTCACGCAGGTCGGACATGACCGGGCGCTTGTTGGGGCGCTGTTCGAGCGAACGGTTGAGCTGCGAGAGTGCAATCACCGGGCAATTCAATTCCTTGGCCAGGCCTTTCAGGCTCCGTGAAATTTCGGAGATCTCGGTGGCGCGGTTTTCACCGGCACTATTGCCCGACATCAGTTGCAGGTAATCGATGATGATCAGGCCGAGCTTGCCGCACTGGCGTGACAACCGCCGCGAACGGGCGCGCAGTTCGATCGAATTCAGGGCCGGCGTTTCGTCGATGTAGAGCTGGGCATCGTTCATTTTCTGGATCGCATGGGTCAGGCGCGGCCAGTCTTCATCGGCCAGCTTGCCGGTGCGCAAACGATGCTGGTCGAGCCGACCGACCGAGCCAAGCATCCGCATTGCCAGTTGGGTACCACCCATCTCCATCGAGAATACGGCCACCGGCAAGCCGGTATCGATCGCGACGTTCTCGCCGATGTTGATCGAGAACGCGGTCTTGCCCATCGATGGACGGCCGGCGACGATGATCAGGTCGCCGGGTTGCAGACCGGAGGTCATCTTGTCGAGGTCGGCAAAGCCGGTCGGCACGCCGGTGATGTCGCTTTGATTATCGCGGTTGTAGAGCTCGTCGATGCGCTCGACGACTTGCGTGAGCAGCGGCTGGATTTCCTGGAAACCCTGTGCGCCGCGCGAACCTTCTTCGGCAATCGCAAAAATCTTGGACTCGGCTTCGTCGAGCATCTGCTTGACTTCCTTGCCTTGCGGATTGAAGGCCTGGCCGGAGATTTCATCGGCCACGGTGATCAGCTTGCGCAGCACGCCGCGGTCACGCACGATCTCGGCGTAACGCCGGATATTGGCTGCCGACGGCGTGTTCTGCGCCAGCGCATTCAGATACGACAGCCCACCGACTTCTTCTGCCTTGCCGGTGCTGGTGAGCGATTCGAAGACCGTGATCACGTCGGCCGGTTTGGAGCCGTTGATCAGCTTGACGATGTGCTGGAAAATCAGCCGGTGGTCATAGCGATAAAAATCGTCCTGATGGACGAAGTCGGCAATCCGGTCCCACGCAGCATTATCGAGCAGCAGGCCACCGAGCACGGACTGCTCGGCTTCGATCGAATGGGGGGGAACACGTAATGCGTCAAGCTGGATGTCCGGACGCGAGTCGGAGCGAAAATCAGGTCGGGAGTCAGACCGGGATTCGGAATTGGAGTCGGAGCGTTCACGTTTGTTCATGGTCCGGATTATACCCGCTGGGATGCGCGTTCCCGGAATGCAATCATGCAATTTATCCCTGAAAAACCAGTGCGGCAGACGTAAAAAAAGCCGGACGAATCCGGCTTTTTTTCAAGGCAGAGCACTCAATAATTAAGCGTGCTGACCCAGTACGGCGACAGTGACTTCGACCAGCACGTCGGTATGCAAGGCAACCAGGATCGGGTGATCTCCGGTGGTCTTCAGCGGACCTGTTGGCAGGCGCACTTGCGCTTTCTCGACAGCGAAACCTTGCTTGGTCAACGCATCGGCGATGTCTGCATTGGTAACTGAACCAAACAAACGACCATCGACACCCGACTTTTGCGAAATCTGGACGGTCATACCGGCCAGCTTTTCGCCATGCGCCTGGGCTTCGGCCAATTTCTCGGCAGCGACTTTTTCCAGTTCTGCGCGCTTGACTTCGAATTCAGCGACAGCGCTGGTGGTCGCACGACGCGCCATGCGTTGCGGGATCAGGAAGTTACGGGCATAACCATCCTTGACCTTGACGACTTCGCCAAGATTGCCAAGGTTAACGACTTTTTCTAACAAAATGATTTGCATATTTTTCTCCGAATTGGGTAATTGACGTTTGCGTCAATTACGCGTGGTGCAGGTCGGTGTACGGCAGCAGCGCGAGGAAACGTGCGCGCTTGATTGCGGTATCGACTTGGCGTTGATAGTGAGCACGGGTACCGGTCAGGCGGGCTGGCATGATCTTGCCGTTTTCCTGGACGAAATCCTTGAGCGTATCGACGTCTTTGTAGTCGACCTGTTCCACGTGTGCAGCGGTGAAGCGGCAGAATTTCTTACGCTTGAACAATGGATTCTGTTGTTTGCGTTTTTCTTTAAGCTTGAGCTTGTTCTTGTCGAATTTTTTACCGAATGCCATTTGAGGCTCCTGTATCTGAGGTTGGTTCGAAATCAATGATGTGAAACACGAGACTTTTACTGTTGCGGTTCTTGCGAGCCAGGAAACCGGTGAAGCGGAACATCGCACCCAATCGGGCTTGATCAAAGCGGCCTGAAATTTCGCCTGCTGCAATGGCAGAAATCTCGAACTCGACTTGTCGTTCTACCCGGGCTTCGGTTTGCGTCGATGCGTGCTGCAATTTCGCGGACACGATCGGGATGCCTGCCGGTGTGTAGCGCATGAGTTCACGCTCGGCAATGCTGGCAACAAACTGAAGCTGGTTCACTCTTCCTGGTAACAATTACGCTGCAGGTGCCTCGGAACGATGGCTCTTGGCCGCATCTTCCTTTTGTACTGCCTTCATCATTGGCGAAGGAGCAGTTTCGGCTTTCTTCAGCTTGACGGTCAGGTGACGCAGGACTGCATCATTGAATTTGAAACCGGTTTCGATTTCGACCAGGGTCTCGTTGTCGCATTCGATGTTCATGCAAACATAGTGTGCTTTGGCGAGCTTCTGGATCAGGTAAGCCATCTGACGACGACCCCAATCTTCAACGCGGTGAACAACGCCACTGTGGGCTGCAACGACAGCCTTGTAACGTTCGATCATGGCGGGCACTTGCTCGCTCTGATCCGGATGGACGATAAATACTATTTCATAATGACGCATGCAATCTCCTGTTGGACGGATTGAAAATAACGCCCACCCCGGCGTCAAGACGAGTGTGGGAAGAGGAAAGTCGGCAAGGATACCCGCAAAGCTGATAAAACTCAATGGTTGCCCACCTTTGCTGTCGAATGGCTCCTGCGAGCCCTGTAATGGCTTGCATTTGAGTGCTCACTGTATAAAACT
>AEPR01000671.1 GCA_000195205.2 Oxalobacteraceae bacterium IMCC9480
GCGCGCTGCAGTACGAGTTTGCGCAAGCACCGGTCGACTATGGACGCGACGTGCAGGGTCGGATATTGCGCATCTTCGAGCGTGGCCACGTCAATGAAGAGTGCATGGTCGGATGGCTGCGGGACGCGGGTTTCGATCTGCGCACCCACAAGGCCGACGGCGAGCAGTTTGGTTTCTCGGTGGCTGACGGACGCCTGCAGGG
>AEPR01000670.1 GCA_000195205.2 Oxalobacteraceae bacterium IMCC9480
CTTGCGCACACGTGTTGCCAAAGGCATCGCCGAGCCGGAAACCAACGCCAAGAACCGCAAGGCATGGACTGCCAAATTCCTGTGGGCTCAGCAAAACGGCTGGGTCCCGGCTGGCCGGATCAATTCCGCCGCCGGATTGCCACTCAAGGCGACCCTGATGAACTGCTTCGTGCAGCCGGTCGGTGACTCGGTCACCGGTTTCAGCGACGGCAAGCCAGGCATCTATACTGCTATCGCTCAGGCCGCCGAAACCATGCGCCGCGGTGGCGGTGTCGGCTACAACTTCTCCGAAATCCGTCCTGAAGGTGCGCTGGTCAAGGGCACCAATTCGCGTGCCTCGGGCCCGATCTCGTACATGCGCGTATTCGACAGCTCTTGCTCGACCGTCGAGTCAGCCGGTGCCCGTCGCGGTGCCCAGATGGGCGTACTCAATTGCGACCATCCGGACGTACTCAACTTCATCACCGCCAAGCGCGATGGCAGCCTGTCGAATTTCAACCTGTCGGTTGGCGTGACGGACGCGTTCATGCAAGCCGTCGCCAGCAGCGGCACGATCCAGCTGATCCACAAGGCAGCACCGGGCAACGAACTGATGCAGGCCGGCGCATTCCAGCGTGACGATGGCATGTGGGTCTACAAGGAAGTCGCAGCGCAGGAAATCTGGGGCCTGATGATGCAATCGACCTACGATTTCGCCGAGCCGGGCATCCTGTACATCGACCGCATGAACCAGGAAAACAACCTGTACTACTGCGAAAAAATCGAAGCCACCAACCCGTGCGCCGAGCAGCCGCTGCCGGACTACGGTTGCTGCGACCTCGGTTCGGTCAACCTGACCCTGTGCGTCACCGACCCGTTCAGTGAGCGCGCCAGCTTTGACTACGCCAAGTTCAGCCAGCTGGTGCAGATCGGTATCCGTTTCCTCGACAACGTGCTCGACGCCTCGCAATGGCCGCTCGAAGAGCAGCGCCTCGAAGCAATGAACAAGCGCCGCATCGGCCTGGGTTTCCTGGGTCTGGGTAGCGCGATGGTGATGCTGGGCATCCGTTACGATTCCGACGCCGGCCGTACTTTTGCCGCCAAGGTCTCGGAAGAAATGCGCGACGCGGCGTACCGCGCCTCGGTCGATCTGGCCAAGGAAAAGGGCGCGTTCCCGTTGTTCGATGCAGCCAAGTACCTCGCCGGTGCGTTTGTCAGCCGCCTGCCGGCCGATATCCGCGAGGGCATCGCCACCTTCGGTATCCGCAATTCGCATCTGCTGTCGATCGCACCGACCGGCACCATCACGCTGGTGTTTGGCGACAATGCCTCGAACGGCATCGAGCCGGCGTTCTCGTGGAATTACACCCGCAAGAAACGCATGATGGATGGTTCGATCCAGGAATTCGAAGTCGCCGACCACGCCTGGCGTTTGTATCGCCAGATGGGTTTCGATGTCTCCGACGACAGCAAGCTGCCACCGGAGTTCGTGTCGGCGCTGACGATGTCGGCCACCGATCACATGAAGATGCTCGAATCGGTCCAGCCCTTCATCGACACTTCGATCTCGAAGACCGTCAATGTCCCGGCCGACTACGATTTCGACGAGTTCCGCAATCTGTACATGGATGGCTGGAAAGCCGGCCTTAAAGGCTTGGCCACGTATCGTCCGAATTCGATTCTGGGCAGCGTGTTGTCGGTCAAGTCAGCCACACCGGAAGTCGCCGCCGTCGCCGTTGGTCCGGACAATGATCCACTGCGCAAGCAGTTCGACAGCCGGCCGACCGGCGACCTGCAATCGGTCACCTCGAAGGTCGAATACTTCACCTACGAAGGACGCAAGACGGTCTACCTGACGGTGAGCTTCATCAACGTCGCCGGTGTCGTCAATGGCCAGCCGGTCGTGATCGAGCGGCCGTTCGAGTTCTTCATGCCAGCCGGCCAGAAGACTGCCGACCAGCAATGGATCACGTCGTCGATGCGCCTGTTGTCGATGGCCGCACGCTCGGGTGGATCGGTGGCCAAGGCACTGGCCGACCTGCGCGAAGTGGTCTGGGACAAGGGCCCGATCCGCTGCGGTTTCTTCATCAAGGAAGAAGACGGTGCGCGTATCCCGATGCACCACGATTCCGAAGTCGCCGCTATCGGCTACGCGCTGCAGCGCATGCTGATCAAGCGTGGCTTCC
The DNA here is from genome assembly GCA_000195205.2 of Oxalobacteraceae bacterium IMCC9480. Classification (GTDB taxonomy): domain Bacteria; phylum Pseudomonadota; class Gammaproteobacteria; order Burkholderiales; family Burkholderiaceae_D; genus Actimicrobium. The sequence continues at coordinate 2,166 of AEPR01000670.1, forward strand.
TCGACGCCGATGCCAACCAGATCCCGGTGCAAGTCCTGGCGCAGCGCGCCCGGCCTGAGCTGGACCTGTTCGCGCAAGAGCCGGTCGATCAGGAAGTGCGCAGCACGATGGCGTTCACGCCGGTCGGCAAGAAGTGCACGGAATGCGGCGCGCATGCGGTTATCAAGAGCGATGGTTGCGAGCGGTGTACGCAATGCGGCAATATTGGCGCTTGCGGCTGATTGGTATTGATGGCTGCTGACTGGTCCTGATTATCGGGCTGGTCAGCAAGGGGTGCCGCGCTTGCGGTGCCCTTTTTTTTTGTTCGCAGGCGTAGGG
>AEPR01000669.1 GCA_000195205.2 Oxalobacteraceae bacterium IMCC9480
CACCCTACAGGAGCAAGGTTAGCGCCTATGACCGCATCACCTCACACCGGCCAATTCCCCGACCGCCAGGCACGCCCCTGTTTATCGATCAACAGCACATCCACCTCCGCCAACGTCGCCACCAGCGCCATCGCCCGCTGCGCGCCCAACACCATCAGCGTCGTCGACAATCCATCCGCCTGCAACCCGGTCGGTGCCACCACCGTCACACTGGCCAGCTCAACCGGCGAGTCACCACTGGCCGGATCAAAAATATGGTGATGCACAAAGTCCGGTGTAAAGACCGTCTGGTAATCGCCCGACGTGGCCACGCAGCGCTGCTGCATCGGCAGCACGCCGGCCAGTTGCTGGGCATCGCGCGGATCACGGATGCCGATGGTCCAGGCCTGTTGCGCGGTCTTGCGGCCACGCGCGCCGAACTCGCCGGTGTCGATCAAGGCATGACGAATGCCGTGCGCATCCAGCACGGCGCGGGCGCGGTCGACTGCAAAACCCTGCGCGATGCCATTGAGCGTGATCGCCATGCCGGGCCGGGCCAGGCTAACGCGTTGCGGCGTGACCTGCACTTGCCGCCAGTCGACCAGCGCCATCGCAGCGCGGCGCTCTGCATCGGACGGCAAACGGTCCTGCTGCGACGCCGCGCTGAAGGCGTGCCACAGCGCTTGCACGGTGATGTCGAAAGCGCCCTCGCTGATGCGCGACAATTCGCCCGCGTGCGCCAGCACGTGCAGCAGCCACGGATGCGCTTGCTCCAGCACGCCGGTGCGATTGAGGATCGCGACCTGGCTGTCGGGCCGGTGCAGCGTCATCAACCGGTCGACCTGGCGCGCGGCGGCGAGCGCCCCGGCGATGGCCAGTTCGGCCTGCGGCCGGTCAGCATGCACGACCTCAATCGAAATCGTGGTGCCGAAGGCCAGCGCTGCACCGCTGACGCTATGCAGCGGCACACCGCGGTTGGCACCCGACGTATTCGCCAGCGCCAGCCCGAGTCCGATCCCGCCTGCCATGAATGTGCGCCTGTCCATCATTGCTCCTTTACCTTAGCCACTTCGATAGCGATGACGCGTGCGCGTTTTTTTTCCATGATCAGCGGCGCGCATTTCTCGTCGCTCTCGTGGATCACGACGCAATCAAGACACTGAAAACATTCGTCGTACTGGATCACGCCACTCGGCTTGATGGCCTTGTATTCGCAGCTGTGGCGGCAGGTCTGGCACGGCGTGCCGCAGGCCGCGCGACGCGGCAGCCAGTCCAGAATGCGGAAGCGTCCGAGCACCGCCAGCCCGGCCCCGAACGGACACAGATAGCGGCAGAAAAATTTATAGCTGAACATCGACAGCAGCAGCAAGCCGACCGCATACGCGACATACGGCCACGAGCGCACGAAGTTGAGCGTGATGGCAGTCTTGAACGGCTCGAATTCGACCAGCTTGTCGGTCAGGGTCGCCGAAAAAAACGCACTACCGAGGATCGCTGCCAGCAGCACGTACTTGAGCATTTTGAGGCGGCCATCGAGGACGGGACGAATCATCAGTTGCGGAAATTTCAGCCACTGGCCGAGCTTGCCGGTGAACTCCTGCAGCGCGCCGAACGGACACAGCCAACCGCAAAAGGTGCCGCGTCCCCACACCAGCAGCGACACCAGCACGAAGCCCCACAGGCTCACGCTCATCGGGTCGTACAGCAGGAACTCCAGGCTGCGTCCGGCCATCAGCGATTGCACGACGCTGGTCAGGTTGACGATCGATAGCTGGCCTTGCGCATACCAGCCGATGAACCCCGCCGTGAAGACCAGAAAGACACGCCGGAACCAGATAAACCCGCGCTCGTGCGCGACCAGTTTTTTCTGCAGCAGTAGCGCCACTGACAGCACCGCCAGCGCCACGGCCAGTATCGCCAGCTCCCACCAGCGCTGCCACCAGATCGCGCGCCAGGTCTTGTTGTCGGGTTCGGCGGCGACATAGAACTCGGCCGGCAGATTGACCGAGAAGCGCAGGTCACGGCTGATTTTTTCGGGATAGAGGATGCCTTTGCTGCGCGTCACATGCAGAAAAAATTCCAGCGGCAGCGATGGATCGAGTCCCGACTGGCTGATCACGCGAAAGATCTTGAAGCCATTTTCCGGCACGCCAGCGACCTCGATATCGAGGTCGAGGTCGCGGATTTCGATCGGCAGCGTGCCCTGCTTGAGCGCCAACCGGTCCGGCACGGCACCGCGCGTAAAGTCGTCACCGACCACGCCGTAGCGCCCGGTCGACACCAGCATGATCGCGTGATCGCCGGGTTCCAGCCTGGCCTTCAGCTTGGCCCAACCGGACTCGCCGAGCAGGTTGCGGCCGATCGCCGGCACCGAGACGTAACTGGCTTCCATGTTGACGAAGGCAGCCTCGGGTTGCGCCAGCGCGATCGGATCGAGCCCTTCTCCGCCGCTGCCGGCGAAGGCTGCTTCGATCTCGCGATTACGCATCATCACGGGCTGGATCAGACCGCGCTGGCGCAAGTCAGCGGGACTGATCACGAGGCCGGCATCGGGCCGGATGCGGGCGATCAGGTCGGGATCGCGACCCTCGGCGAAACCGAGTTTTTTGCGGGCGACGTTGAGCGCCGCCGACAGTGCGCTCTGGTTCAGGATACGCACCGACGCGGTCGCCTTGGAGACGCCGTCGATGTAGACATTCGCCGCTTCCTTGTTCGAGCGGCTCATGTTGCCGGTGCTGATCTTGATGTTCTGCTTGAGCGAAATGCCGTGGTACTGGCTGACAAACTTGAACAGCGGCGCTTCGCCGAGGCCGTCGAGGAAGACCGGTTCGTGATGCGACAGCACCTTGACGTCGACAAAACTGCCGGCCGGATCGAGCGCGATCAACAGGTTCATCGGCACGCCGGAAAACCCCGGAATGGGCGCGAAGTCGATGGACTCGAACACGTACGCGACCAGCTCGGTCGAGGTCATGTTCTTCTTGAAAATGGGCCAGACGGGCAAGGCAGGATCCTTGTCGCCCACGATGTAAGGTGCCGGAAAACGACGTGCCAGTTCGGCTTGCGTCATCGTGCCGGCACTGGCCGGTAGCGCGCTCGACAGCAACGGGAGCAGCGCTGCGCAGAGCAGCAGGCGGCGTAACAACAGGATTATTTTTTTCATTGGACCGGCAATCAGAAATGAAAAAACGCCGCGTGCACAGGCACGCAGCGCAAAACCACCAGGAGACGTTTTAGAAGAACAGGATGCCACCGAATGATGCGCCATTCATGCGCGCGCTGGTACCGGCAAATCCTTTGGAACGGGTCTGGCCGAGTTCGGCAGCCAGCGTGATCGACGGCGTGATCGCAAAATACACGCCACCGGTGACGTTGCTGTTGGACTCAAGGCCGCCGGTGCCGGTGGTGTTGTCCTTGTTTTTGCTCAGGCCATAGTTCAGGCCGATCTTGACCTTGTCGGTCGCCTTGTAGGTGCCCTGTACAAAGTAGTTGGTCGACTTGTTATCGCCCTGATCGCCATCGGAAACGATGCCCAGGCCGGTGCCGGTCTGGACGTTGGCCAGTACGCCGAACGGACCGGTGTTATACGACCCGCCCAGTTCGACGCCGCGCATGGTGAAGTCACGATTGGCAATCGTGGTGCCGTCGAATTTCTGCCCCTTCGCACCCAGCCATGCTTTCATGCCGCCCTGCGCGAGGCTGACCTGGCCCTGCACTTGCGGGGTCGAACCGGAATCGTAGCCGGTACCGAGCGGACCGTTGGTGACCGGGCTGACGAGGGCGACATCGAGCTTGACGCCGTTGGCCGACGGTGACGAATACGCCATCTGGCCATAGGTACCGAGATAGGAATAGCCGGCACCGATATGGCCCAGCGTGACGCGGTTGGACTGGGTCGCGCGGACCGGTGCGCCGGCACCGACCAGGGTCATGTCATTGAGGATCGCGGCGGAACCGAAGATGCCGTAATCGCGGCCCAGCTTGATCGTGCCCATCTGCGCGTTGCCGAAACTGAAGAAGCCCTGGCGCACGTCGACATTGCTGTTGTTGCCAACGGCGCTATCGCTGGCGGTGGCCGTCATGATGCCGATCGTCGCGGCGACGTCGTACTCGCCCTGCTTCGATTTCACGCTGGTGATCAGGCCGCTTGGCAGCAAGCCATTGCCGATCGTGGTGCGATCGCTTTTGCCGCCGCAACCGAGTGCCTTGCCGCCGAGGGCAAGGCCGCCGACCGCGTCACCGGAGCAGGACACTTGCGTGTAGTAGGCGTTGACGATACCGCCGACGGATACGGTCCAGTCGCCGGCCTTCATGTCGACGGCCTGTGCGGATGATGCGCCTGCCAATGCTGCGACTGTCATGACGAATAATTTTTTCATAGTGTCCCCTCTGATGTGTTGGTAGTGCTGCTGTAAGTTGCTTCGTCGAGCAATTGCTGACTTATCCAACATCGCAAATCGCGTGCCAGTGGCGCGCCCGTGTCGGCATCGCGTTTGCACGCGGCTGCACGGCTCTGCGTTGTGATAAATCGGATCACCTGTGACATGGCTGCGCTTTTTTTGCGCAGGGGGATGGGATGAAGTGATGGTTGCGGGTTGCTAAAATATCAGGCACTCCGTCATGACCAAGCCGAGGGCGGCCCGAATAGGCGCTAACACTACTCGCCAGTATCGTAGCGTGGGCACGGGGTCACCGTGCCCACGCGAA
>AEPR01000668.1 GCA_000195205.2 Oxalobacteraceae bacterium IMCC9480
GGCTGTTTGCAAGGCGGTGGCGGTACTGGCGTTGCCGGTAAGCGCGCCGGCAAAGGTCGGTGCGGTCACGGTGCCGGTGGATTTGATGCCGCCGGTGACTTGCAGCTTGTTAGTTGCTCCCGTTCCGTCATCGCCAGTGGCACCAATGACGGTCGCATCGGCAGCGCGACCCAGTACCACGGTGTTGATGGTCGTGACGCTCGCGCCGGAGCCGATCGCGGTCATGAACGCGGTTGGCGTTGCTACCCCAAGACTGGCGCTGGTGTTGGCACCGAGCAGCGTGATGGCACCCGAGCCGGCCGTCGTTGCGTTGTCGGCGATGGATGCGCTATAGCCGAGAAAGGTCGAGTCTGCGGTCGTGATCGGGTTGGTCGCGGTATAGCCGGAGAAGCGCCCGAGCGCCGTGTTGCGGGAGCCGCTTGCCGTACGCAGCGCATACCCGCCGACCGCTGTATTGCCGCCGCCGCCAACATTGTTGTACAAGGCGTTGTCGCCGATGGCCGTGTTGTCGGAGCCCATCGTGTTGCTGCTCAGGGCGGCAGAGCCGAACGCATTGTTGGCGATACCGATGGAATTGACCTTGAGCGCATCCTGGCCGAGCGCCGTGTTGAAACTGCCGGTACTGATCCACAGGCTGCGGGTGCCAGTGACACTGGCTGCCAGTTGTCCGGCTGCGGGTGAATACAGCCCGGTCGACTGGTCGCCTGCAAACGCATAGCTCGGCGCATTGGCGCTGCCGGCATTGGCGACGATTTGCGGATTGACCGCATCAATTCGCATGGCTTCGACACCGCGACTGAACACGGCAAGCGGAACCGCCGTCGAGCCCGCCCTGGTGGCGATGTTCATCAGGTACTGGGTGCCGCTACCGCCCGTTGATGCCGCTGTCTCCCCGATCGAAAACGCGCTGCCGTTGCCGGCGAGTTGCCAGTTCCAGTATTGGGCATTGATGCCATTGGAAAGCGTGTTGGTCGCAGCGGCCCCGGTCAGCGATGACAGCGTCGGCGTGATGGCGAGATTGGCTGCGTAGGTCAGGCGACCCTTGGCGTCGACCGTGAAGGTTGGTACCGACACGCTTGATCCGTAAATGCCGGCGGTCACGCCGCTGTTGGCCAGAGTCAGGGCGCTGCTGACATCGGTTGAGCCGTCGAACACCGCCGACCAGGTGGCGTCTCCGCTGATGGAAAGCGAACGCGGTGTGAACAGCTTGCTGGCCGTGCCGGCGTTGCCGCTGACGTTGCCGCTGACGTTGCCGGTGACATTGCCGATGACATTGCCAGTCAGGTTGCCCGTGACATTGCCCGTCAGCGTGCCACTGAGTGTCGTGAAGGCGCCCGATGACGGGGTGGTGTTGCCGATCGCCGTGCCATTGATGGTGCCGCCGGTGACGGCGACATTGTTGGCGGCGTAGGTGTTGGCGACCGGCTCCCATGTGCCGGCGTTCCAGCGCCACAGGGTGTTGTTTGATTTCATCAGGCGTAGTTCGCCATCCTTGATGCCTGACGTCAGCAAGCCGAGCGCTGTCACGTCGGCCACCGGGTCGCCAAAATAAACCGTTCCGCCGACGCCCTGACGGATTTGCTCGGTGTTTTTGGTGACGACAAAGTCGTCATCAGTGAAGACTGCACCACTGGCAATTTGCGCACAGCTGCGGTTGAACACGCCGTCGAGTCCTGCCGAAACGACTGCGAATGTGATCGCGCCGGTATCGCTGGCGTTGCCGGGGAGCCGGCCGGTGCTCACCCTGGCAGCACCGTTATCCCACGCGCAGTAACCCAGCTTGCCACCGTAGCCATCGCTGATCGGTGCACCCAGTCCCGGGAGTGTGGGTACCAGGCCGCCACCGGCCGGGCCGGCACCGGTCAGGAAAGGCGGCGGTTCCGGGAACGGGTCGCCATCGGGATCGACGGCCGAGGCAATGTAAGTGGTGATGATGGCCGCCGCCTGCGTGACCGCCAGCTCTTGCGACGAGCGCCGTGCCAGTTCAGCGGCAATCTTGAACGAGCCGACCAGTTCATTGGTGCGCACCGCCTGGGCCGGCAATGCCAGCAGCAGGGTGGCGGTGATGAGCAGGCGGGGCGGCTTCATGGCGATATCCTCGGTGACGTCGGGCGTGCCGGTAGCGTGCTCATGGGCTCACCAGCGTGATGGTGAGTGTGTCGCCACTGCGTACGGCCTGGGTACTGCCGACCTTGGCGATGACGGCGTCGAGCAGGTTGCGGTGGAAGGTCGATCCTGCCTCAAGGGCCGTGATTGAAATGCTGACACCGGTAACGTCGTTGAGATAGCGCCACGGCGCGAATCCGGCCAGCGGTCGCGGCGTCATCGCGCTGGCATCGCCGGCCCAGATCGACACATTCGGTTTGGGACACTTCAGCGAGCTGACGAGGAAGTCGCCCGGCGTAACCGGATACGGCTTCTGGAACCCGCTGCCATTGTCGCCATCCGGATAAACCGTCCGGCACAGCACCAGCATGTTGGCGATCAGATCGCGCTGCGCCACCATCTGGTCCTTGGTGGAATGGAAGAACTCCGCCCGTGCGCCGTTGCGCGCGTTGTTCGATGCCACGAAGCCGAGCAGCACGAACAGCGCGATCGCAAACAGCGCTGTCGCGGCAGCAAAACCGGTTGCGGAGCGGGGCGGGCGGCGGGGCATGGCGGTGCTCTTCAGGCCACCCGGTAACGGGCGTCGATATACGGAAAGAACAGTTTGTCGACGTCGATCACATGGCGCATCAGCCAGAACGACAGTGCCGCGCAGCTCTCGCGCGCCAGGTCTGCGACCAGTGTGGCGCTGTCGGGGCGTGCCAGTTGCAGACGGGCGGTGCGGGTGATGCTGCGCGCCTGCTCGTGCAGTTTGCGGTGGAAGGCCAGTTCCGGATAGGCGATTTCGGCCAGCTCGGCTTCTTCTTCCAGCAGCAGGGTGTCGAACTGCGTGTAGGTGGCGCGCAGCCAGCGCGTCAGGTCGGCGGCGTCGAGACGCTCGATCCGGCTGCCGGCGGCGGCGAGTTGCTCGAAGACGTCGCGGTTGCGGCGGTCAAGCGTCACGCTGCCGACGGCGAGGTCGGGGCTCCAGAGGGAGGTGAGGGAGGTGGTCATTGCGGGTCAGCCCTCAGCAAGGGTGCTGTAGAACATGTATGGGGTGTTCAGTGTTGTACTGGTGATCTTCACGCAGCCGGTGGAGCGGCCACCGACAGTCGCGCCTATCGTTGCGTTCGTCGAGGCAATAGTAGTGTCATCCAGAGTCAATTCGTCTGGAATGCTGGGGTCGCCGTATAGCTGTGCATTCACCTGTGCACAGACATCCACTTGGAGACCAAGAACGTAGACCATGGTTGCCTTACCCGCGCCAAGACCGGTAACGGTGACAACCTTGCTGATGGCCCACTTTTGTGCAACTGGTTTTGCAAACGCCTTCAGCGGTGGATCCTGCTCGCTGCCGTAGCTTTTTGTGGGATCGAACAGGCCCGTGACGGGCACCGTTACCGTTGCATTAAATTGCACGTTTGTGGCATTGCCGCCATCGAAGATGTACCGGTTGTAGGCATCGCGGTATTCGGCACTTTGCTTGAGCAGGACGGAGCTCATCACCTTCGCGCTTTCTCCGGTAAATGCTTTCGAGTTCCCCCGGCTGCCATACGCCAACGCCGCCCCCACCAGCACGATGAGTGCAATCGTGAACAGGACGATGGTGGCACCCATGCCGCGTTGTCTGGAAAGATGCTGCGGATGAAAAATCGTGTTCATGATCAAGCTCCTGTGATGAGTTGAAAAACGGGTTGTTGCAATTAACTGCGCAATTCGATTTTTGCTGCCGCCCTGCGTGCCTTCATGTCTTCATTGAACCGTTCTGCCACCAGCAAATCCTTGATTTCGCTTTCGACCTTGGCCAGTTCGGGTTTCGGATTGGTCTTGACGTCGTCGACATACAGCACCAGCGCGCCTTCGCGTACGGTGACCGGTTGCAGGCGCTGGCCGGCTTTGAGTTTTTTGACCGCGACGCCCAGCCCGTACGGCACTTCGGCTGCGGTCATGTAATGCTCGCCATCCTTCCTGACCCAGGTCAGCTTTGCCATGGCTTCCTTCTCGCCGCGACCGACGCCATCGAAGACGTCCTGCGCTTCCTTGCCATCGACCGAGACAAAAAATTTCAGCTTGAAGGTGGTGAAGTCCTCTTCCTTGACACGCGTCTCGTAGAAGGTCTTGACGTCTTTTTCGGTCACGCTATTGCGCACTTCCAGCGAGCGCTGGTTGATGAAGACGCTGGCCAGTACTTCATTGCGCGCGCTCTGCATCGCCGTTTTGGCGGCCTGCCGGTAGAGCTTGTCGGCGCTGTTGGCAGCGACGACCTTGTTGATCGCGCGGTCGACGGCAACCGCCTTGTCGAGTCCGGCATTGAGGAAAGGCAGCAGCTCCGCCTCGGCGATTTCGGCACCGTCGACGACGGCAACGATGCGGTTGGTGGCTTGCTTGACGTTGCCGATGTCGGAGCGTGATTCTTTCGCCGCGGCCGAGCGCAGGATCTCAAGACCAAAATAGGCTGCACTGGCCAGCACCATGGTGGCGACAACAATGCTGGCGACGAGTGCCTTGCGATTGCCGGTGGGATTGGTCATGGTTGCTCCTTGTTTTTGGTAAATGAAAAGTTGCTCATTGCGTACTGAGACCATCAAAGGAAATGCCCTGGGTGTAGCCGCTAATCTCGGCCGTTGCCGCCATGCCGCCCTCGCATTTGGCCAGGCAGAGTTCGCGCGCATCCCAGGCCACGCCCTGGCGAAATGACTGCAGCGTCGCCAGTGCGTACATGAACTCGGGCAGCAGTGCCGGCTCCTTGATGCTGACCAGCAAGGCGCTGCTGTTGGTGTTGACGGCGATGACGACGGCCGCATTGTTTTTGGCCATGATGCTGGCGGCGCTTTTGTAGTCGGCTGCCGTGAGCGGTTTCTTGTCGAGCAAGGGCGCGATCTTGTTGGCTTCGGTGCTCTTGATGTCGCGGGTGACGGCGGTGATGAAGATCGCCGTCTGGTTCGCTGCCATCACGCAAAGCACGACGGCGGCAACAAACAGCAAGGGCGCAATCAGTGAAAAATTCTGCAATGCCGCACCCAGGAAGGGGCCGACGTGGCTGGTCGGTTTGCCGAACGCATGCGCGCGCGGCAGATGGCGATTTTCCGGGGTGGTGTCCGGGTTCACGGGCTTGGCGGAAAAAGGATTTTTCATCGCTTAGCGCGGTGCGGCGACCGCTTGGTTTTTCAGGCCACGGGGGGCGGGGAGGGTGCCGGACAGAGCCATCCCTTGCGCGACGCGGATCAGGTTGTCATCGCCGGTCTGGTCGGCGATAACGCGCGGACCCAGCGCCTCGACATAGTCCCTGGTGATCCAGGCCGGCATCATCAGGACGAATTTTTCATCGCCATTCCTGACCTTGTACTCATCGATCCAGCCGCCGGCACGCACCACCAGCGCCGAGACTTTTTGCATCCGCGCGAGTTGCTGGGACAGCGGCGACACGAAGTCAATCCGGGTGACGGCGTTGTTGATGGCTTTCATGTGGGCCTGGCTGGACTTGTCGGCCGAGGCATTGAGTACCGAGATACCGATCGCTGCGCCGACATAGACCAGCAGCGCGATGGCGGCGACGACCACCGAGTACCGGCTGGTGCTCAGCGAAATCCCGTCGGCGATGCGGCGGTAGGCAGCGGGGATAGCTTCCATTGCCCAGGCTTCGTTGTCTTCGACCGGATACACGGCGCGTTCGTTTTGTCCGGCCAGCCAGTCGGCCATGACTTCGGGGGTATTGGCGATCAGGCGAATATGGTCACGGGTTTTTTCGACTGCTACCGACAGGCTGACATCGGGCAAAAAATAAATGCCATCACCGCGATGTTGCGGGTGGCCGGGCAGCGCTGCTGCCAGCGGCGTGCTGAAGGCGGGGAGCGATGTGAAGGCGCTCGATGGTGCGGCAAAGTAAAACACCATGCTGCTGTCGCGGTCGACGGCCACCAGCAAGTGCATGCGTGCGGTGCCCAGCACATCTTGGGCCACCATGAAGACGCTCTTGTCGATGTCGCCGCTGTGCAGCGGGATCGCGCCGGCGATCATGCCGGCATAGGCGCTGTCAAAAAGGGCTGGACTGAGAATGGCCATGGGTCGCTTGTCCTATAACGAAGTCATCGAGGCGAGGCTGCCCTCGCTCTGGATCAGCGCAACGAAGAGGGCAATCAGCACCGCCACCAGCGAAAAACCCAGCGTGGCGATGAATGAAAACACCTGGAATTTTTTGGCAGCGCGTTGCGCGAAGACCTCCCGACGTTCGGCAATGACTTCAAAGGCGCGCGCCAGCTGATGGCGGTCGGTGTGCGAGCGGATCAGCGTGCGCTCGGAGTTTTCCAGCGGCGTTTGCGCCAGCGCGTGGGCGATGTCTTCGCCGTCTTCGATGCGCCTGACCGCAGCGCGCCAGTAGCCCAGCACGCGCGGCACCCGCGAGGCCTTTTCGGCAATCGCAAATGACGCCATCAGGTCGACCCCGCCGCGAATCAGCGAGACCGCGACCTTGGTGCTGTTGGCTAGTGCGCCATGCAGAATGATGTCCTTGACCTGCGGGATGCGCAGGATGATGTCGTCGACTTTCTTGCGGAAATCGTTGCTGCCATTGAAGTAGCCCCAGGTGCAGACCGCCGCAAACACGATCAGTACCAGCGACACCACCAGCATCAGGTCGTTGGCAACATAGGCCACCGCAATGCCGCGCTTGATGGCGGCGATTTTTTCGGGCGTGTTGTTCTCGCCGATTTCTTTTTCGATGGCCGGCAGCACGGCCACCCGGTTACCGATCAGCGAGGCCACCGAGAACGCCACTTCGATGCCCGTAAAAATAGCCGTGCCCATCAGGATTTTCAGGGTGCCGGCGCGGGCCTGGTAATAGTCGATGGCGGTGTTGATGGCGCTCGACAGCGTGCCGGTTTTTTCACCGGCTTCAAGGATGGCCAGCGTGGTCTGGTCGAAGAAATCCAGCGCTTCCATCGCATCCAGAAAACTGCCGCCGCCATCGAGGATCAGGTTGGCAAAATTGAGGCGCTGGCGCAGCGGACCGTTCTCGGCATCGATCACCATTTTCAGGGCACTGCCGGCACTCAGGCCGGCCTGCGTATTGAAATAAATCGCCAGCAGAAACTGCTGCTTGTAGTCGCGCGATACCGGATTGAGCCAGTTCATGGCCGGCTTGATGACGCGGATCTCGATCGGCACGCCACCGGTTTTGCGCACGTCATGCACGACCTGCTCGCGGCTGGCAGCGACCATGATGCGGTTGTGACGGAAGTGCTTGCGCGCGCTGCGGTCGCGCACCGCATCGGCGTCGGCGGCAAATGGCAGCAGGTAGGTGACGCTGAAGTTTTTCAGGCTATCCATGTCAGAAGCCCGCCTTGATTGCTTGCGTGACGGTGTCGGCGTCGATCACATGACATTCGAGCAGCTGCGTCATGACCTGGTGCTTGCTGATGTGCGTGACCGGCTCCATCGCAAACACGGCCTGGAAATTGTGGATCGACTCGAATAGCAGGCGCGTGATGTCCATGCGCAGCGCATCGGTATTCGGAATGACGACGGTTTCGTGGATCGCCACGCGGCCGCGGTAGCCGGTCTGGTTGCACGCAGCACAGCCGGCGCGACGCAGGAAACGCGCGTGGCCATGGAAGTTCAGGCCCAGCGTGCTGCTCAGTTCGGTGGCCGATTCGCTGTCGATCTCGCTGGCGCAACTGCACAGCCTGGGGATCAGGCCCTGGTTGACCACCACGCTGAGCTGGTTGGCCAGGATGTACAGCGCCTCCTGCTTGCTGGCAGGATCGCAAAACGACAGTACCCGCTCGAAGGTCTGGGCGACATCCTTGGCATGCACGGTGGCCAGCACCAGATGGCCGGATTCGGCGAACTTGAGCGCGGCCCGCATGGTGTCGTTGTCGCGGATCTCGCCGAGGATCAGCACGTCCGGATCCTGGCGCAGCACCGAGCGTTCGAGGTCGACCGATTTTTCATTGAGGAGCTGGTTCAGCTGGATCTGGCGGGCGAACGGCAGGATGTATTCGACCGGTTCCTCGACCGTGATGACGTTGATGCGGTCGCGGCCGAAGTTTTGCGCCAGCGCATACAGCGTGGTGGTCTTGCCGGAGCCGGTCGGG
>AEPR01000667.1 GCA_000195205.2 Oxalobacteraceae bacterium IMCC9480
CCCAACCCGCCACAAGCATTTTTTCTCGATATCGGTTTGCCGGGGATGGATGGATACGAGTTAGCCAGAAGGCTACGCACTGACGTTAGAACATCCAAAGCGCTCCTGGTCGCAATAAGTGGTTATGGGCAACCTCAAGACTGCGAACGGTCGCGTTTAGCGGGATTTGACCACCACTTTGAAAAGCCAGCTGATCTGTCCAAACTGTTGGAGCTACTGAACGGAGTCTCCCCCGTGTCAGCATAGTCGTCGCCTCTAAAATTTCCTGAGGTATCGCATCTATGACACTTGAAGGCGTCGTATTCAGCCGCATTGATCGAACAAGCCCTGGTGAAGGTGCATTCCCGCGACGGCGGGACGATCCAGCCGAGCGCAAAAAAATGTATTTCAGTAACTGACCTTGAAGGTCGGACTGTACTCTGGTCGAGTTGTCCGTCGAACGTAAATCCGGGTTGTCGCAATGTTGGCATGTCCCAGCCATTGCTGGACCTTGGCAATGTCCACCCCATGGTCTAGGGCATTGGTGGCGGCCGTCGCTCGTAGCGCATGCAGCCCGAAACCCGCAATGGGCTTCTAAGTCGCAAGATAGGAGCATCTGCATCATGCGAACAAGGACAAAGGGCATTCAGGTTGCCGACAAGCTGTACAAAGGGCATCCCATCTTTGCCCGGCTTGGCGCAGTCAGCCAGGAACAAGCGGAATCATGGCTCTGACAACGACAAGCGGCCATCGATGTCGAGCTTGGCCAAGGCACGCAGCGCCATTCTTGCGATGCAGCCGACCGTTATCTGACCGACTGCGAACGGCGAAGCGTGCGTACGATTGAGTTGATGGCTTATCACGTGACCTTAATCTTGCCGTACATCGGCACCAATCCCTTGGCGGGAGTCCATTCGGGCAGCCTGCAGGCATGTTGTGACAGCCGGATTGATGACAACACGATGTCGGAACATTACGCCACGCCGACGCTGCTGCATCTGGCCAACGGATAGAAAAGGAGGAAGTCACGCAAAAGTCACGCAGACATAAAAAAACGGGCTAGTGCTTTAGGCACTAACCCGTTGATCTTCTTACTGTATTACTGGTGCGGCTGGCAGGAATCGAACCCACGACCCCTTGGTTCGTAGCCAAGTACTCTATCCAGCTGAGCTACAGCCGCGCAGAACCGAACTATAGCCGACCTCACTTCTTTATGGAAGTCCTGAGGCTGGAAACTTGCTGTTTTTTTTGCGGGGGCTGCCGCGGCAGTCGAAACGTCTTGGCCGTACGCGGCGCGTTTGGCGCTTAGGACGTGATGAGACCGGGTTGCCGGAGACCCGACTTTGCTCCCGTCAACAGGAATCGAGCCAGTCAGGGCAGGCAGGACAAAGTTATGGATAAAGCACTGGTTGGCGAAGCCAGATTCAAAAAAACTTATGCTAGAGTTCCTGTCGCGCGGATTGTCTGTCCTGCTTCAATTCACTTCCGGGGAACAATTCGTGCAGGGGGCTGAATCAGGGGCTTTTCTTCATTTGGTACGTCAGTACGGCACCAGTTTCCACTAATCCTTCTATTCGTCAGTAAGAGCCCAATGAATCCAGCTTTTTTTGCAGCAACGCGTCTCGTGCTTGTCAGCGTTGTGTTTGGAACCACAGCGGCAGCAGCAGCTGCGCTAACCGTCCAGGTCACCGCCGGCGAGAGCGCCACGGCAGCCGATGCCGTGGTCTATCTTGAGTCCGCGGCCGGGCAGGCACTTCCGAAGCTGGGTCGTCCGGCACAAATCGAGCAAAAAGGACGGGCATTCCTCCCGGTCGTCACGGTTGTGCAGACGGGTGCATCGATTTCATTTCCGAACAACGACACAGTACGCCATCAGGTTTATTCCTTTTCGCCGGCCAAGGTATTTGAATTGAAGCTGTATTCCGGCGCTGGCGGCGAGCCGCTGTTGTTTGACAAGCCCGGGACAGTGATTATCGGGTGCAATATCCACGACAAGATGTCCGCTTACATCCAGGTGGTCGACACACCGTACTTCGCCAAGACAGACACCACTGGAAAAGCTGTCATTGACAATCTGCCCGCCGGGAAATACAACCTGAAAGTCTGGTACCGGACGATCCCGCCCGGCACGCCGGTTCCGGAACAAGCCGTCACGTTCGCCGGTACCGATGCCGCGATCGCCTTCTCACTGAACAAGAAATAGGATTGCCATGCGCTTGCGCAGTCTTGAAAGCCGGATCGTCGTACTGTTCCTGGTGCTGGTACTGATTGTCCAACTGGCCGGGTTCGTCGCGATCCGCATTGGCATCAACCAAAATGCCCGCACGGCGGTGGCCAGTGAGCTGGTGATCGG
>AEPR01000666.1 GCA_000195205.2 Oxalobacteraceae bacterium IMCC9480
CAGCCACATCCGCCAACTCTGTTTCCACTTTGGCTGCCGCACTGCCAAGCAATCACGCCCGCCCACCCCGAAAAACCGCTCCGCCAACCGGAATCCCGCCAAATCCCCGACCTGATCCAGCGCAAAACACGGTGGCACGGATGTTGCCGATATCAACCCGTCCTGCCAGTCCATTGCGCAGGTGCAGCATGCGGCAATGCCACACGCCGGATGCGACAGAAATCACTATCGAACCGATTCAGGCGGATGCCATCCAATGAATCGCCAGCCAGATCCATTCATGAGGACCGGGAGACCATGCATACCATCACCGACATACTCGAACGCCATCACGACGACCGCAGCCGCTTGCTCGATATCCTGTGGGCCGTCCAGCATCGCTGCGGCCACATCCCCGATGCGGTCTTGCCAGAGATGGCGCGCCGGCTCGGCCTGACCGAGCTCGACATCCGCGAGACGTATTCCTTCTACCATTTCTTCCACGGCAAGCCGAGCGCCAAACACCAGATCTACCTGAGCGATACCGTCATCGCCCGGATGGATGGCTACCAGGCGGTCCACGATGCGCTGGTGAAGGAAACCGGCTGCGCGTTCGGCGCGCAGGATGCGAGCCATACCTTCGGCCTCGAAACGACGTCCTGTATCGGCCTGAGCGACCAGGAGCCGGCCATGCTGATCGGCAAGGAAGCCTTCACGCGGCTCACGCCAGAAAAAATCAAGACCATCATCACCCGCCTCAAAAACGGCGAAACGCCTGCCGCCATCGCCAACCCCGACGGCCTGGCCAGCAACACGCTGGCCTATGTCCGCGCGATGGTCGAGTCCGGCATCCGCGAGCGCGGTCCGGTCTACTTCCAGCCCGAGCCGGATTACCGGCAATTGCTGTCGCGGCTATTGGCAGAGCCGCCCGAACTGGTCACCAAGTCGGTCACCGAATCGGGCTTGCGTGGACGCGGCGGTGCCGGTTTTTCAACCGGCCTGAAGTGGCGTCTGTGTGCCGACAACGAAGAGCAAACCCGCTACGTGATCTGCAATGCTGACGAAGGCGAGCCCGGTACCTTCAAGGACCGCGTGCTGCTGACCGAATCGTCCAAAGCCGTCCTGTTCGGCATGATC
>AEPR01000665.1 GCA_000195205.2 Oxalobacteraceae bacterium IMCC9480
CCACGGCCGGTGCCATCCGTCCGACCAAGCTCAACGAAGCCACCATCATGTTGGTGGTACTCGGCCTGATCGACGTGGTGATGATCTCCAACCTGCTGATCATGGTCATTGTCGGCGGCTACGAAACCTTTGTCTCGCGGATGAATCTGTCGGACCATCCTGACCAGCCGGAATGGCTCTCGCATGTCAATGCCTCGGTGCTGAAGGTCAAGCTGGCGATGGCCATCATTGGCATCTCGTCGATCCATTTGCTCAAGACCTTCATCAATGCCGCCAACTACGACACCAAGACCTTGATGGCGCAAACCGGTATCCACATCGCGTTCCTGCTGTCGGCAATGGCCATCGCCTATTGCGATCGCATCATGACCGAAACCCAGAACATGTCCCGCAACCAGCAGCACTGACCATCGAGCCCCCATGACCATCATCAAGCAGGAAGACCTGATCGAATCCGTTGCCGCCGCACTCCAGTACATCAGCTATTACCATCCGGCCGATTACATTGCCCATCTGGCGCGCGCCTACGACAACGAGCAAAGTCCGGCCGCCAAGGATGCGATCGCGCAGATCCTGACCAACTCGCGCCTGTGCGCCGAAGGCAAGCGTCCGCTGTGCCAGGACACCGGCATCGTCAACGTGTTCCTGAAGATCGGCATGGAAGTGCGCTTCGAAGGATTCGGCAAGGGCTCGGTCACCGATGCGGTCAACGAAGGCGTGCGTCGGGCCTACAATTTTGCCGACAACAAGCTGCGCGCCTCGATCGTGGCCGACCCGCATTTCGAGCGCAAGAACACCAAGGACAACACGCCTGCCGTGGTCCACATGGAGCTGGTGCCGGGCAATACCGTCGATGTGCAGGTCGCAGCAAAAGGCGGCGGCTCGGAAAACAAATCCAAGTTCGTCATGCTCAATCCGTCCGATTCGCTGGTCGACTGGGTCATGAAAACCGTGCCGCTCATGGGTGCCGGCTGGTGCCCGCCGGGC
>AEPR01000664.1 GCA_000195205.2 Oxalobacteraceae bacterium IMCC9480
AAGGGATGGCCTGCCGCAGCCGGTTGCTATTTTCGTTCAGGCCCACCATCGCGTTAATCAACTTGCCGTCATCGTCACTGTCGATGATGTCCAGCCACTCTTCATAGGCTAGTCCCGTCGTACCGTTACGACGCCAACGGGCGATATTTTCTCTGGACCGGTCTTTGATCGTGCCTATCGGAAACGACGCTAGTACTTCGCATGAAATCCGGTGCTTGATGTCGTCAAGGACATCCTGCGTGTTCGACGATGCGGCTCTTTGTATCAGTGAATTGTCGATCGACATGATGCAGATGGCGGGTTTCCCATGCTGCGTGATCACGACCGGCTCCCGCAACGCCGCGCGAAAAACTTCTCCTAGTCGATTTTTGGCTTCTTTGGCCGTGTAGGTGTCCATGGTTTTCCTAGCCGCTCAAAACAATAATAGCTACTTTAGCGATTATTATCGGCGCGGTATAGTCGCCATCGTCGCCAGTCCCAATGTCAATTCCCGCGCCGACACCTCTCTGCACCCCGCCACATTCTGCCCCGCCCACAAAGGCGAAAAATCTCCGCTGCCTATTTTTTCGGCATGTGCCCGCAGCGGTGCAATGGCCGCGGTCGCCAGTGGAAATCCGGGCACGACGGTGCCGATCGGTCCCAGTTCGCGCATGACCCGGTTGACGATGCCGCGTGCCGGCCTGCCGCTGAAGAGGTTGGTCAGTGCGGTATGGTGCGCGGATTCGTCCTGCAGGGCGGCGCGGTGGATGGCGCTGGTGGTGGCTTCCGGGCACAGCAGATAGGCGGTGCCGACCTGCACGCCGGCGGCACCCAGTGCGAGCGCGGCGGCCACGCCGGCTGCATCGGCGATGCCACCGGCGGCGATCACCGGCAGCGATACGGCGTGCACAACCTGCGGCAGCAGCGCGAACGTGCCGCTTTGCGTGCTCAGGTCATCGGTGCGGAACATGCCGCGATGACCGCCGGCTTCGAGTCCTTGCGCGATGATCGCATCGGCACCATGGGCTTCCAGCCAGCGCGCTTCGTCGACCGTGGTTGCTGTTGAAATGACTTTTGCTCCCCAGCTTTTGACCCGTGCCAGCAGTGCCGCTTCGGGCAGCCCGAAATGGAAGCTCACCACAGGCGGGCGGAATTCTTCCAGCACATCGGCCACGGCAGCGCTAAACGGTGCGCGACCGGGGCCGGCCGGCTGGGCATTGATATCCATTCCGAACGCTTCGTAATAAGGCTGCAAGGCGGCGTGCCAGGCAGCATCGCGGGCGAGGTCGGGTTGCGCCGGCGTGTGGCAAAAGAAATTGACGTTGTACGGCAGGCTGGTCTGCGAGCGCATCAATTGCAGCTCGCCGCGCAGTCCATCGCCGGACAGCATGGCACAGGGCAGCGAGCCCAGCGCACCGGCGTTCGATACGGCAATCGCCAGCGCGCTGCCTTGCACCCCGGCCATCGGGGCCTGCACGATCGGCAGGGCGATGCCCAGCAAGGCTTGCAAGCGCGTCATGCGGCGCGCCAGTCATAGGCCAGGCGTGCCACCAGACGCGCTGCCAGGCGGGCCGTGCGATGGTCGATGTCGTTCTCGGGACTGAGTTCGGCGATATCGGCCACGCGCAATTTGCCGCTGGCGGCCGCCACATCAGCGATCATCTCGACCATGTCGAGGCTGATGCCGCGGACTGCCGGTGCACTGACCCCTGGTGCGGTGTCGGCTGGCATGACGTCAAGCCCGATCGAGAAGTACAGGTGATCGACTCCGGCCAGAAATTCATCGAGCATGTCGCGGATGGCACCGGCATCGAGTGCAGTCATCTGCTCATCGAGTCGCCAGCGCACGCCCAGCGTTTCGGCGCGATCGAACAGCGACGGCGTGTTGGCAAAGCGGCTGATACCGAGGCAGCAGTAATTGAAATCCCAGCCGCGCTCTTTGCAGTCATCGGCAATTTGCCGGAACGGCGTGCCGGATGTAGCGCGCTCAGTCATGCGCAAATTGAAATGAGTATCCAGATTGAGGATGCCGATGCGCGGTGCGCTGCTGCCGGTCGACAGGTGTTGCGCCAGTCCGCCGAACGAGCCGACTGACATCTCGTGACCGCCACCGAGCACGATGGGCCGGTGCTGTTTGTCGAGCAGGGCGGCAACGGCGACTGCCAGTTCCTTCTGCGCGATTTCGAGCCCGTCATCGTTGGCCTTCCAGGTGCAGCAGACATCACCACCATCGGCAACCCGGTTGCTGCCGCGCAGCGGGATGTTGCCCAGCACGGCGCGGATGGCGGCCGGTCCGTTGTAGGCGCCGGTGCGGCCGTGGTTGCGCTGGATGCCGGCGTCGCACGCGAATCCGAGCAGGACAATTGCCGGGTCCGTGTCGGCACCGACACATTGCATGTGCTGGTGCCAGCGCTCGCCGGTTGGACCTTCTTCAACATCAATACGGCCGTGCCAACGGCGCAAGTCGGGAAGTTGTTTCATCGCGGTACTCCTGAATAAGTGCAGCGTACGGTGTGCTGCAACATGGACCTGGATATGTGTCAGGCATCATCGACTTCCCTGTTCTTGATCGGTGCACGGATGTGTCACTCGTACAAATGCACTGATCGTCGTTGGTGCATTGTGCACCCATCCGGCAGGAGTCTCGCCGATAAGGCCATCATCAATGAAAAACGCCGACTCGAGGTCGGCGCAAAATAAGCTGGTCGGGTCGATTTCCGTCTGATCAGAATTCTTCCCAGTCATCGCTTGCGGCCGGCGGTGCCGGTTTGCGCGGCGCGGGGAGGGCGCTGGCTTTCGGCGCGGATTTTTTTGCTACCGGCGTCATTCTGACTGCCGGCGCAGGGACCTTTTTCGGCGCGGTCGCTGGCTTTTGCAGGTCAGTGGCATCGATACGGAATGTCGCGACCCGATCGACCAGCAAGCGTGCCTGTTCTTCCATGCTCAGTGCCGCCGCCGAAGCCTGCTCGACCAGCGCCGCGTTTTGCTGCGTCATCTCGTCGATCTCGACGATGGCCTGATTGACGTGCTCGATGCCGGTACTTTGTTCGCTGCTGGCGTCGGTGATTTCGGACATGATGACGGTGATTTTCTGGACCGATTCGACGATGGCACGCATCGTCTTGCCGGCTTCGTCGACCAGCCTGCCGCCGGCATCGACCTTGTCGACCGAGTCGGCGATCAAGGCCTTGATTTCTTTGGCTGCGCCCGCCGAGCGCTGCGCCAGATTGCGCACTTCCGACGCCACGACCGCGAAGCCGCGGCCCTGTTCGCCGGCGCGAGCCGCTTCGACTGCTGCATTGAGCGCCAGGATGTTGGTCTGGAAAGCGATGCCATCGATGACG
>AEPR01000663.1 GCA_000195205.2 Oxalobacteraceae bacterium IMCC9480
CGTCACGACCTCATCGATGAGCTTCAGAGCCAGCAAAGTCGTGCCTGGCAGCGCTTCGAACATCCCCAGCCCAACGCGCTCTGGCAGATCGATTTCAAAGGGAATTTCTCGACGCTCAAGGGCATGTGCTACCCGCTGACGATGCTCGACGACCACTCCCGGTTCAATCTGCTTCTGGAAGCCTGTGCGCAGCCGAACCTCGTGACGGTGCAGCAGCACTTGGTCCGGACGTTCCAGCGCTATGGATTGCCGGTCCAGATCAATGCCGACAATGGCCCGCCGTGGGGCAGTCCACGTGCCCACGAACACGGCATTACGCCATTGACGATCTGGCTCATCCGGCTCGGCATCCGAGTCAGTCACAGCCGTCCGGCGCACCCGCAGACC
>AEPR01000662.1 GCA_000195205.2 Oxalobacteraceae bacterium IMCC9480
CTTCGTGCTGGAAACAGCCTGTCGCGATTTCATGCGCTGGCGGGCAACGCTCGGATCAGCAGCGCCTCGCTTGCTGGCGGTAAATCTGTCGCGCGCGCAGCTGACGCAACCCGGATGGCTGTCTCGCGTGCGAGAGATTCTGCGCACGACAGGCATCCCAACCGATTGCCTACAAATGGAAATTACAGAAAGCCTTGCAGCCCAGGACGAGCAGGTGCAACTGCATTTACATGAACTGAAAGCGCTTGGTATTAAGATCGCACTCGACGATTTCGGCACTGGCTATTCTTCGCTTGCATGCCTCCATCTTCTGCCGGTCGACACGATCAAGATCGACCGCTCGTTCGTATCTCAAGTCGACACCAGCGATCATCATAGATTGTTGATCGATGTGACCGTCAAAGTTGCCCACAGTTTAGGTATGACTACGGTGGCCGAGGGCATCGAGACACAAGCGCAGCTCGCGGCTGTTCGCAGTCTCGCATGCGAAAAAGGACAAGGCTACCTGTTTAGCCGACCACTGGCTTCGGACGCCTTGCTAGCGTGGTTGCAAAGCGATTTGGATGGATTTACTGCATTAAGATCACTCCAGACCTGAGTCAAAATTCATCGGCAACAATA
>AEPR01000661.1 GCA_000195205.2 Oxalobacteraceae bacterium IMCC9480
ACGTTGTAGCCCAGAGGCGGGACGCCACCCATCCACATACCTTTTCGCTTGGCCGCCGCGATCTTGTCCCGGATGCGCTCGCCAGTGACCTCCCGCTCGAACTGTGCGAAGGACAGCAGCACGTTCAGCATCAACCTCCCCATCGAGGTAGTGGTGTTGAACTGCTGGGTGACCGATACGAAGGACACACCGTGGCGCTCGAACACCTCAACCATCTTGGAGAAGTCGGCAAGGCTGCGCGTGAGGCGGTCG
>AEPR01000660.1 GCA_000195205.2 Oxalobacteraceae bacterium IMCC9480
TCACTGAAAAACACCCTGACGTCCAGCGACGTCGGGGTTTTTTTATGGGCGGGATGCGCGATCAGCACATTACATTTTTGTAATGCCCTCGTCACTTTGGTGTGCGGGTCGGGGGACTACACTCGTTGTCATGGTGAGGCAGACGAAGAGATTTGCCCCGGCAAGCACGACCCGCTAATTTTTGGAGAACATCTATGAATATCAAAAAACTCACAACCGCAATCGCCCTTGGTACCCTGTTGACCGCCGCTTCGGCTGGCGCAATGGCCGCTAACATGGGTTTCGATCAAACCGGTCTGCAATGGCTGAAAGATGTCGACACCTCGTCGTCGACCCTGACCCGCGCTGATGTAAAAAATGAAGTCGCCATGGCACGCCAGCAAGGCACACTTGAAATCAGCAACGTCGACTATCCGGCCGTCGCCGAGTCGAACGCAACGCCACGCAGCCGTTCAGCTGTCCGCGCCGAAGCCATCAAGTCGGTACAAAATGGCCCGATCAACGACCTGTATATCGGTGGTTGATGGAGGCTCCGGCACTAGCCGGCAAGTCATAAAACACCCTGACATCGCGTGATGTCAGGGTGTTTTTTT
>AEPR01000659.1 GCA_000195205.2 Oxalobacteraceae bacterium IMCC9480
AAAAAACAGCCACATGTCCGATTTCCAATTGAGCCGTTTGGATTTTCAAATCGGCATCCGGCAAAGTCAAGAGCGGGCCATCTTTCAATTTTTCAGCTGGCGACTCAATCGAGAAAAAGACTTCAGTTGCACCAAACTTTCGTAGAAATTCGTTGCCGTCACCACGACCCGTATTCTGGATAATGTAATCATTAAGTGTTGTCATGGTTTTCCATCCTTTGAATAAATTGTCACCCATTGCTTGGTTTGTTTATTGCCAATTCCAAATGTGTCAAAAACTGTATTTGCATTTGATGCGCGCCAGTTATAGGTACATGCCGCCCACATGCACTCACCCATGCCAGGTTTGAGCAAATCGGATAAAAGTGTTGGATTAAAAACAGTGACAGGATTGCCTTTTATCGCCAAACCATCCGGCGCATGAAGTGTGTAGTTCGGCAAACGTTCACCAGCAGCATAGGTGCGGCTATACACGCCGGAAAGATCGCCGCCTGTTTCAACGATATTTCCCAATCGATCTGTAATGGTTGAGCCAAATTTGGAATAGACAGTCAGGGAAGTGCCTTCCGGAACAACAGCGATTCCGCTGCCTAGTTCATAGCTACCGTGACCACTGAAAACCGTACCATTGGAACCAGAGGTGACAACAGAACCAGCCTCACCACTAGCGCCCGAGCGCAGACCTGCGCTATTTACCCCCTCTTGCAGCTTGACACCCTTGGCCGCATTGGTCGCCCTACTGGCCGCACCCTCCGCCAGCTTACCCGCATCCACCATGGCATCGATTTTCCTGATCGATCCCATGGGACCCGAGACCACCGGCATGCTCGCCAGAATATTCCCCGCCACGCGTCCCACGCCTTGCGCGTCACCACGTTCGTAGGCCGACGCCAGTTCCTCCCTCTGTGTCTGCGTGGCGCTGGTGAGTACGGCGACCAAGGTATCAGTATTGGTCAGCGCACTCAAGTTGCCCAAAAAAGCGCCCACTTTGCTTTGCGCTTCGCTGCCGCCGGTAGCCGCTTGCAGCATCGTCAGAAAACCGTGCGCAAGCGCCTTTACTGGCTCAACAAGCGCACCGCTGCCCACACCGAGTGCGTGGTCACCCAAGGACAGTGTACTGTCCGCAATGTCTTTCGTATGCCGGCTGTTGGTGTTGTAGTCAAACGGATTGGGCGTGAACACGCCAAAGTCTTGCTGCGACTTGCGAATGATGTCGGCATAGGCGACCCGCACTGCTTTCTGCTGGTTCTGGCAAGCGGGACCGGTTGGGTCCTGGCAGGCGGCAATCAGATTCTGGTCACGTTCTTTGTCCAGTGCCTCCAGGCGCTTGACTTCCCCGCATGCGGTGCTGGCGGGCGCACCTTTGCAATCCGATTTCGCCTTGAGAAGCCGCACGATTTCGTCATGCTTGAGGTAGTTGTTGGCCACCTCGTTGAGCGCGGTACCTGCTCCCGCCACACCGCCGACTGCGGCACCTGCTACCGTGCTGGCCAGTGCGGTCAGGTTCTTGGCAAGCGCGCCGTCAATGCCCGCCTGTTGCAACTGCGCG
>AEPR01000658.1 GCA_000195205.2 Oxalobacteraceae bacterium IMCC9480
GCGTTCCTGCAGATCCTTGATTTCCGGTGACAGTGAAAAGTCCATGAGTCTCTTTGGTTATTTGAATGAAGTGCGCCAGCATAACAAGCATTGCCGTGTTGCTCTCAAGTGCTGGTAAAGCGACCAGCGTGGTCGATCGCCGGCAGCGCAATCGGCGCGATGTGCAGAAGGCAGACCGACGCGGATTCAGTCTTTCCGGAGCTGGTTTGCCACCGTTCACACCTTGGAAATTAGCTGTCATGATTTTCTAGGTGCATTCATGTTCCAACCGTGTTTTCCAACCTATGCGACGATAAAATGACTTGTTTTGATAGTCATTTTTTACTATAGTTGGGCGGCTATAGTCATCTGCCCATAGTCAAATAGTGGTGTCTGGAGAATTTATGGAAAACAAGCAAGTTTCTAAGTCTGAGTTCAAATCGAAGGCTTTGGAATATTTTCGGCAGGTCGAGTCATCCGGTCAAAGTGTGATCGTCACCGACCACGGAAGGCCAGCCCTTGAAGTCCGTCCGTACCGCAATATCGACCAAAAACGCAATCCGCTCGATGTTCTCCGGGGCTCGGTCGTCAGTTACGTTGACCCGACTTCTCCCATCGATGTCAATTGGGAGTCGGCGTAATGATTGTGCTGGATACGCACACACTGATCTGGTGGGTTACTGGTGACAAGATGTTGAGCGACCAGGCGAAAAAAACCATTGAATCGGAAATGTCTGTTCCTGGCGGTCAAATTATTGTCTCGGCGATATCCGCCTGGGAAATTGCAATGCTCGTAGAAAAAGGACGACTCATCCTTTCGATGGATGTTGCGGGCTGGCTCGATGCGGTGGCTGAAATCGATACGGTGAAATTCTGGCCGATAGATGTTGCAGTTGCGTTGAAGTCGGTCGATCTGCCTGGGGAGTTTCACAAAGATCCCGCAGACAGGATGATTGTCGCGACTGCGCGGAAGCTCGCCGCACCGCTCGTGACGAAAGATGAAAAAATTCGAGCCTACGAACACGTCAAGTCGATCTGGTGAGAGAAAGAAAATGCCGGAGACCAAATTCGGGTCTGGATATCTTCAACGCAGCATCGCGTAACGGAGCGAAATCGCTCCGTTACGCGTGCCAACGCATCAAGGATCAACTAAAAGAGCAATATTGATCTATTACGTCAAAGATCCTCGATTCCGTTCTTAACCGATCAAAACCGCTCTGTTACTGCAAACTTTCGCAGACAACAGGCGGCCTCGGACCGGACTTATTACCCCCATCACATGCTGCGCCGATACTGCCCGCCCACCTCGAACAGCGCATCGGTAATCTGCCCGAGCGAGCACACCCGCACCGCATCCATGAGCTTGTCGAACACGTTGCCGTCCTCGATCACCGCTTGCTGCAGCGCGGCCAGCATGGCGGGGGATTCATCGGCATGCAACGCGTGGAAAGCGGCCAGGCGCGCCAGCTGTGACTGCTTTTCTTCATCGCTGGAACGGGCCAGTTCGATCATCTGCGGGGTGTCGCTTGCCTTCGGATTGCGGAAGGTATTGACGCCGATGATAGGCAGCGTGCCGTCATGTTTCTGGTGCTCGTAGAGCATCGACTCTTCCTGAATCTTGCCGCGCTGGTAGCCGGTTTCCATCGCGCCGAGCACGCCGCCACGTTCGGCAATACGCTCGAATTCCTGCAGCACCGCTTCTTCGACCAGGTCGGTCAGTTCATCGATGATGAAGCTGCCCTGGTTCGGATTCTCGTTCTTGGCCAGACCCCATTCGCGGTTGATGATCAGCTGGATTGCCAGCGCACGACGCACCGATTCATCGGTCGGCGTGGTGATCGCTTCATCGTAGGCATTGGTGTGCAGCGAGTTGCAGTTGTCGTAGATCGCGATCAAGGCTTGTAGTGTGGTGCGGATATCGTTGAAGTCGATTTCCTGTGCATGCAGCGAACGGCCAGAGGTTTGGATGTGGTACTTGAGCTTTTGCGAACGCTCGTTGGCGCCGTATTTTTCGCGCATCGCCACAGCCCAGATGCGGCGGGCAACGCGACCCAGCACCGTGTATTCCGGGTCCATGCCATTGCTGAAGAAGAAGGACAGATTCGGCGAGAAGTCGTCAATCTTCATGCCGCGCGCCAGATAGGCTTCGACAAACGTGAAGCCGTTCGACAGCGTGAAGCCAAGCTGCGAAATCGGGTTCGCACCGGCTTCGGCAATGTGATACCCGGAGATCGATACCGAGTAAAAATTGCGTACCAGATGATGGACAAAATACTGCTGGATGTCGCCCATCACCTTCAACGAAAACTCGGTCGAGAAGATGCAGGTGTTCTGGCCCTGGTCTTCTTTCAGGATGTCGGCCTGCACTGTGCCGCGCACGTTCTGCAAGACCCAGGCGCGGACTTTGGCGGCTTCATCGGCAGTCGGCTCGCGTGACTTTTCGGCGCGGAACTTGTCGAGTTGCTGGTCGATCGCGGTGTTCATGAACATCGCCAGGATAGACGGTGCAGGACCGTTGATGGTCATCGAGACCGAGGTGGTCGGGTCGCATAATTCAAAGCCGCTATAGAGCACTTTCATGTCGTCGAGCGTGGCAATCGAGACGCCCGAATTGCCGACCTTGCCGTAGATGTCGGGCCGCACGGCGGGGTCGGCACCGTACAGCGTGACCGAATCAAACGCGGTGGACAGGCGCTTGGCCTCCATCCCTTCGGAGACCAGCTTGAAGCGGCGGTTGGTGCGGAAGGCATCGCCCTCGCCGGCAAACATGCGGGTCGGGTCTTCGTTTTCGCGCTTGAACGGGAATACGCCGGCGGTGTACGGGAACGATCCCGGGACGTTTTCCAGCATCAGGAAACGCAGGATTTCGCCGTGGTCTTCAAAGCGCGGCAAGGCGACCTTGCGGATCTTTGTCCCGGACAGCGTGGCGGCAACGAGGCGGGTGCGGATTTCCTTGTCGCGAATTTTGACGACATACTCGTCACCGGCGTAGGCCACCTGCATCGCAGGCCAGCCGGCGATGAGTTGCTTGGCACCGGCATCGAGCCGGTTGTCGCGATCGCTGATCAGGTCGTCCATGTCGACGACCTTGCCGGCGTCGGCCAGCATGCGTTTCGATTCCTGTAATTGCTGGCGTTCGCGGGCCAGCCTGACGTTTTTTGCGGTGAAGACGTGATAGCCGCGCACGGTGTCGGCGATCTCGGCCAGATAGCGGCTGCGGGCCGGCGGCACGATGGCGTTCTTGCCGGACGAGTGGCGCACGTCAACTGCTGCGAGCTTGCCGGCCTTGACCGGCAAACCGCATTCGGCCAATCGTGGCAGTAAACCTTGATACAAGGCAGTGACGCCGTCGTCATTGAAGCGCGACGCCTGCGTGCCGAACACCGGCATCTGCTCCGGCTTCAGGCTCCACAGTTCGCGGTTGCGCTGGTACTGTTTGGCGACATCGCGCAGTGCATCGAGCGAGCCCTTGCGGTCGAACTTGTTGATCGTGACGAAGTCGGCGAAGTCGAGCATGTCGATTTTCTCAAGCTGCGAGGCGGCGCCGAATTCCGGCGTCATCACGTACATCGACAGGTCGACGTGCTGGACGATGGCGGCGTCGCCCTGACCAATGCCGGAGGTCTCGACGATTACCAGATCAAAGCCAGCGACCTTGCAGGCAGCGATGACGTCGGGCAGCGCCTGCGAGATTTCGGAACCGGCTTCGCGCGTGGCCAGCGAGCGCATGAAGACGCGGCTGATACCGCCCCACGGGCTGATCGCATTCATGCGGATGCGGTCGCCCAGCAGCGCGCCGCCGGACTTGCGGCGCGACGGATCGATCGAGATCACGGCGATGTTCAACGCGTCGTCCTGATCGAGCCGGATGCGGCGGATCAGCTCGTCAGTGAGCGAGGATTTGCCCGCGCCGCCGGTGCCGGTGATGCCGAGTACCGGCACCTTGATGACATCGGCAGCGGTGTGCAGTTCGGTTTTCAGGGCAGCGGAAACGTGGTCGTTTTCCAGCGCGGTGATGAGCTGCGACAGTGGCCGCTGGCGC
This sequence comes from Oxalobacteraceae bacterium IMCC9480, assembly GCA_000195205.2. Taxonomy (GTDB): domain Bacteria; phylum Pseudomonadota; class Gammaproteobacteria; order Burkholderiales; family Burkholderiaceae_D; genus Actimicrobium. The sequence goes on from AEPR01000658.1 coordinate 4,022, forward strand.
TCGACGAGCGAGCCGTTTTGCAGCGGCGCGAGCGTGGTCGGCGCATAGGTCGACAGGTCGATGTCGCAGGCCTGGATCATCGACAGGATCATGCCGACCAGACCGAGGCGCTGGCCGTCTTCGGGACTGAAAATGCGCGACACACCGTAGGCGTGCAGGTCGGCGATTTCAGCCGGGACGATCACGCCGCCACCACCGCCAAAGACCTTGATATGCGCGCCGCCGCGTTCGCGCAGCAGGTCAATCATGTACTTGAAGTATTCGACGTGACCGCCCTGATAACTGGAGATCGCGATGCCCTGCACGTCTTCCTGCAAGGCGGCGGTGACGATGTCGTCGACCGAGCGGTTGTGCCCGAGATGGATGACCTCGACGCCATTGGCCATCAGGATGCGACGCATAATGTTGATCGAGGCATCGTGGCCATCGAACAGCGACGCGGCCGTGACGAAGCGGACCTTGTTGACGACTTTGTATTCGGTCAGTTTCTGGACATCGGAGAGATCGGTCATGGCGGGTCGCTTCACGG
>AEPR01000657.1 GCA_000195205.2 Oxalobacteraceae bacterium IMCC9480
GGCTGGTCGACCAGGCGGGAGCCACGATGGGCGAGATTGTCGACAGCGTGCAGCGTGTGACGACGATCATGCGCGAGATCACCCTGGCCAGCAGCGAACAGACCACCGGCATCGAACAAATCAACAAGGCCATCACAGAGATGGACGAAGTCACGCAGCAAAACGCCGCGCTGGTGGAGCAGGCCGCTGCAGCGGCAGAATCCTTGCAGGATCAGGCCGCCCATCTGGCGCAAGTTGTCAGCGTCTTCAAGCTCGATGGTGCTGCGCCGGTCCGTGCCACAACGCCGGTGGTTGCCGCACGCATAGTGAAAGCCCGTCCGGCCGCGCGGGTCGCCTTGCCGAAACCGGCGCGCGCAACGGCGCTCGCCAGCCGGCCGGCGGCACAGGATGATTGGGAAGAGTTTTAATTCCTGTTTGCAGGCGGTTGCCGGGGCCCGGTTGGTGAGAGGTCCGGCATCCGCCTGAAAGGGTACTGACGTAGCCTATTTCTGCGTCAGCCATCGCCCTACCATTACCATTCCTGATCTGCGTCAGACCACCCGCAATGCCAGCCGTCCGTCCGGAACTTCGTTTCCGCGCCTTTCTCTATCCTGCGCACTTTCGTGTGTCTTTCTTGCCGGCCCACGCCGGGTCATCACTTTTCTTGATCAGGAGCTTTCATGACCAAACACCTTATTTCCATTGCCTGCCTGCTGTTGCTTGCCGCCTGCCAATCAATGTCGCCGTCCGGTAGCAAGCCGCTGACGCCATCGGCCGGCGTGTCCCCGCCCGCGATGGACAGCAGTCCCGTCACGCCGTCGATGACACCGGAACCCATTGCGCCCGGAGGCGTGACGATGCCACCGGATGTGGGTACCGCCGGGCCAATGGTCGGGCCAAAATAATCATTGCGGGAAGTCGCTGATGCGTCGTAGTCGTTTTCGGCCAC
>AEPR01000656.1 GCA_000195205.2 Oxalobacteraceae bacterium IMCC9480
TCCACGTACATCGTGTGCATGCAGGGCGCATCGAATCCGGTAAGCCACATATCGCGCACGATCACCAACTTGAGCGAGTCTTTGGCATCGCGTGCGCGCTTAGCCAGCAAATCACGGCGGGCTTTGTTGCCGATGTGCTGTTGCCAATCTTCAGGGTCACTTGCAACGCCCGTCATTACAATCTTCACTGCCCCTGCGTTGTCATCGGCACTGTGCCAATCCGGACGAAGCCTCACGATCTCGTCATACAGTTTCACGCAGATGCGACGACTCATGCATACCACCATCGCTTTTCCGTCCAGCGCGGCGACGCGATCCTCGAAGTGCATGACCATGTCCTGCGCAACCATCGCGAGACGCTTGTCGCTACCCACCAAGGCTTCCACCGTCGACCATTTGCGCTTGAAGCGCTCCTGTTCAACCTCGGGATCGTCCTCGGTAAGTTCATTGACCTCGGCATCGATCTTCGGCGTCTCGACCTCATCAAGTTCAATGCGAGCGAGCCGCGATTCGTAGTAGATCGGCACCGTCGCGCCATCTTCGACTGCGCGGCTGATATCGTAAACATCGATGTAATTGCCGAACACGGCCGGCGTGTTCACGTCATCGGCCTCAATGGGCGTACCGGTAAAACCGATGAACGATGCATTGGGTAGCGCATCGCGCAGGTACTTGGCAAATCCGTAGGAAATCTCACCCGTTTTGGCATCCACCTTGGCACGAAAACCATATTGACTGCGGTGCGCTTCATCAGCGATCACCACGACATTACGACGGTCTGTGAGAGCCCGACTTGTCTCTCCAAACTTTTGCAAGGTTGTAAAAATAACGCCACCGGATGCACGTGCCAAAAGTTTCTGCAGGTCTTCGCGGCTATCCGCCTGTACCGGTGTTTGCCGAATCAGGTCGCGACACATCGAGAAGGTGGCGAACAATTGATCATCGAGATCATTACGGTCGGTCAACACCACAAGCGTTGGATTAGCCATCGCCGGATGCTTAACGAGTTGCCCGGCGTAGAACGCCATTAACAGACTCTTGCCTGAGCCTTGTGTGTGCCAGATTACCCCAGCTCTTTTGTCACCTTTGGCTTGATTTTTGACGCTAGGTAAACCGTACGCGCATGGCTCCTCTTGCACACCCTGCCAGTGGCTTGATGCGCGAATGGTGGAATCCACCGCACGAATGACTGCGTGAAACTGGTGATAGCCCGCGATAATCTTCGCCAAGCCTGAACCGGTCTCCCCAAACACAGTGAAATGTCTCAGCAGATCAAGGAAGCGCCGTTGCTCGAAAACGCCCTCGATCAATGTCGAGAGCTCCGGCGCGCCTTTCGGAGCAATGTCTTGGCCGTCGGTTGTGCGCCACGGCATGAACCGCTCCAGGTCGGCGGACAGCGACCCAATGCGGGCGGTGATCCCATCCGATGTCACTAGCAGTGCGTTGGTATTGAATAGCACTGGGATCTGCTTTTTGTAGGTCTGCAGCTGGTTGAATGCCCCGACCAATGTTGCATTACCGTTGCCGGGAGCCTTCAGTTCGATGACACCCAATGGCAGGCCATTAACGAATACCACCACGTCCGGACGACGGTTATATTGCCCGGCGATCACAACAAACTGGCTCACCGCCAACCAGTCATTTTGGTCCGGCCGATCGAAGTTGATGAGAGTGACCTTGCCCGCTGTCAGGGTGCCGTCGTCAGCGTAGTACTCGACGTCGACGCCCTCGGTCATCAGTTTGTGGATTCGACGATTCTCTTCAAGCATTGATGGCAGCTCGGACTGCATTACCTTGCGGATTGCGTCCTGACGCGCATCCAATGGCATCCCCGGATTGAGCAATGCAACGGCGTCCTCCAAGCGTTTCTTCAGCACGACCGCATCGTGACTGTCACGCTCAGGGCGATGACCATCGGGGCCGATATTTTCTTCTTGCCCGATGCTGTAGCCCAGCCCTCGCAGTTGCTCTAGCAATGCCAACTCAACAGCAGACTCCGACAAAAACGCCATCACTCGCCCCCTTGAAATTTGTCTTTCTCCAACATCCCAGCAGTAGCTCCTCGCGCGGCGTTCAACGCCTCGACATACGCGTCCCGATCCAGTTGGTAAAGCAAACGGCTGACTTCGATGGTGACGGGTAGCTCGTCACCACTCGGCAGCAAAAAACGCAATGTCGGGGCGTCTCCATCCTCAGCGTCCACCGCCAGACCCACTTGCGCATCGATCAGTGCGTTGTCGGCCGCGAAACGCTCCCAGGGTTCGCGCGAATTGATTGGATCGACTTGTGCATCCAGGTATGCCTTGTGCAGAAAAGTCACGATCGCATCCGCTGCAAGGATTGCGGCGCGACGGTGATAAACACTTAGGGCTTGGATGAAGCCATCCTTCCCGTGGCTCAAGGGCCCCGCGTCATTTCGCAGCACACGGAGCGACTCTGCCAAACCATTGTGATGCTTGATCAGATCGGCGAATTTCCTATCCCGGGCATCTTCACGTCTTAACATCCGTATCGCAGCAGACACCCATTCAGTGATTGAGGCCTCATCACGTGGTTTTAGCGGCGACGTTGGATCGTCGAGCTGGTCGATAACCACCCGACAAACACACTCCACGAGTCCCTTTGCTGCATCAATCGACGCGTCGCTCTCACTCTCAATGCTTGTTTGCAACGCTTCAAATGTGTGCTGAAGCATTGGCGCATCACGCCAATGAGCACAGGCCTCGCGGATACCGGGGTACCAGTCAACACTCATATCACTGCCCCTGTGATTCGCGCTGCATCAATCACTCGTAATTCTCCGGAGACCAGTTTTGGTAGCAGCGTGTCGCGCAAGGCTGCGAGACTGCGGGATTCGAGTTCGTTGTGGATGGCTTCGTCAATGAGCGGAGCCATCACGCAATCGAATTTTTTTAATGTGTCTTGATCTGGGCAAACCGTCATCGCTGACTTAAGATGGCCGCGCTGGATATGCCCCATCGTCGTTGCCTTAGAAGCGGCGATAGATTGAAACTCCTCGAGGTGGTGATGCACCCAATGGCTCACAAACCACATCGGGTATTGCTCGGACGTTACTTTGAATAAGTGCTGGTTCAGTGCGCCTTCACCTTCAGTCCAGAACTTTGCCAACAGACTCCCAGACCAAGAAAATAGGAAATCGCCATCCTTGATAATGTATTTCTCGGGTACATCGCGTGATGCTCGGTCGCTCTTATGGCTAACGCCGTTGCGGAGTTCCGCAATTTTGATCACTGGCAAGCTATCGGCAAGATCAGTCGCTGAGAATTTTTGCAACGCAAGACCGTTGATAAACGCTGCAATCTCATCAAGTGGCTTCACCTCCCATCCTTCCGGAATTTCGCCTAGTTCCGAATCCACAAGACGGCTGGGGAAAAGTTCGCAAAGATGGGCAGGCAAACCCGGCAGGGAATCCCCGCTCTGCCAGCGGGCATCTATCTTTGCACGCACCGGTTCAAAGTCCACGAACCACGATTTGAACAAGGCACGGGCTATTGCCTCTAGGGTTTTGTTCATCCGCCGATTGAGTTCAATCTTATCGTCCAGCGTGCCGAGAATGAGAGCGATGGATTTTTGCTCGGCGAGTGGTGGACGCAGAACCGGAATCCGGTGTAAGTCGTTCCGGTTTACGCCGGGTACGCTGCTCTTATCGCTGCATGACCTGAAGTCGATAGTCCGAAGTAAATATGACGCAAAGTGGGGATCGTTGCCGTGAAAATTTTTGACCCAGAGGGTAGTGTTCAGTGGCCAAAAATCCTCTTTGATGAGAAAAACTTGCCCGATAGTGCCGTATCGACCGGTCACAACTCCAGGGCCTTTGACACCGACCTCCGAGTTATAGTCGCTAACACCGGATGACGACACGATTGGCACTTTGCCGGGCTTGCGTTTTTGCGAAGGCAAATCGAAACCACGTTGCAGCGTAATTACGTCTCCAAGCGGAACTTCGGCCCATTCACCCGCCAACCCCACCGCATCAAGTCGGCACTGGGGAAATGGCGTTTTTTGCACCACCACCCTATCCCGTTCAATAATCTTGCGAAACGACTCACTGGTAGTCGCCCAATCGACCAAGTCCACCATGTACGGCAAATTCGATTCTTCAAACGCTTCGCGTAAGGTGCCCATTTGCTCAAAGCTCAAGGCGAAGGGTGCACGAATGCACAAGTCAAGGTCTGAGGTGTCGCGTGCCAGCCATTTGGCGCGCGAACCAAATGCCAAAACCTCTGCGCCTGGAACATGCTGCCGCAAGATGCGCTGCACCAACTCGATGTGGTCAGGCCGCATATCAAGCAGCTGCATTGATTAACCTTTGCAACAGGTCACGGGCATCGGGCAAGAACCCGGGTATGCGCTCAAAAACGGCGTTGGCCTTGCTCGCGTCGTAGGTATGCGAGGTGTCATTTCTGGCATCAATATGCCCGATCCAGCGCTCAGCGTCAGCAATGAGCGCCATACCAGCGGCCTCCCTGATGGTGTTTTTAGCGATACGCGCGGGCTCCATGTGATAAATCTCCTGCAACACTCGCTTCATTAGTTTTTGAGAAATATCAACGACCACCTCAAAACGCTGAATCACTCCATCCCTGACGGTGAGCAGCTGTGGGTATTGGGCGTGCTCTTCCAATCCTTGCTCTAAGGCAGCAATGGATAACGCCAACGCATCAAAATTCAAATCTGACATGCTGACTCCTCGAATACATGGTGAGTATTTTTCATAATTTGTACCCCAAGGCTTGTAAGTTTGTCCGTATCGCCTGTTCCAATGTTGCCGACTCGGCAAACTGGGCACTCAACTCAGCCACAAGGCGCGGCATTTTTTCTTCGAAAGGTTCGCCGTCATCTTCGACCTCTTCGGCACCTACAAAGCGACCGGGCGTCAGTACATGACCGTTTTTGGCGATCTCAGCCAACGTAACCGCTTTGCAGAAGCCTGGGGTATCTGCGTAATCGCCCGCATTCGGTTCGCCCCGCCATGCGTGATAAGTATTTTCGATGCGCTGCACATCCGCATCTGACAGTTCTCGGCGAGTGCGATCAACCAAAGAGCCCAGCTTCCGCGCGTCGATGAATAGAACTTCACCACGGCGATCGCGCCACCCTGCTTGTTTGCCGCCATAGGGATTTTTATTGCGTGCCAAAAACCATAAGCACGCAGGAATTTGGGTTGAGTAGAATAATTGCCCCGGCAGTGCCACCATGCAATCGACGATATCGGCTTCGACCATCGCTTTGCGGATATCGCCTTCACCGGAGGCATTGGAGCTCATCGAGCCATTGGCCAGGACCACACCCGCAGTACCATTGGGAGCCAGATGGTGATAAATGTGTTGCAACCAACCATAGTTGGCATTGCCCACAGGCGGTACGCCAAA
>AEPR01000655.1 GCA_000195205.2 Oxalobacteraceae bacterium IMCC9480
CTGCGCTCTCTGACGAAATCGGATGGGACGCCGCCGTCGCCCGCCTGATCCGCGCCGGTCACCGCATTGGTGACCTTATGGGCTACACGCTGGCGCAGGCGCAAGCCTTTCTGGATGCCGATGGGCGGCTGGAGCGCCAGCAGCTCGCCCAACTGGTCGGTGTGGTCGCAGTAGCCGCACAGGGGGAGAAGCGCAGCATCGAACAACTGCAACGCGATCTACTCAAGGACTAAAACGTGCGACTAACGCTCACCACTACCGGCTTGCTC
>AEPR01000654.1 GCA_000195205.2 Oxalobacteraceae bacterium IMCC9480
CCGCCGAACAGACCAACTTTACCGCCCTTGGCAAACGGACAGACCAGATCGATCACCTTGATGCCGGTTTCGAGCAAGTCTTGCGATGGCGACAATTCGTCGTACGCAGGTGCTTTGCGGTGGATCGATGCCATCTTTTCGTGGCTGACCGGACCGCATTCGTCGATCGGGTTACCCAGCACGTCCATGATGCGACCGAGGGTTGCCTTGCCGACTGGAACCATGATCGGTCCGCCGGTGTTCTGGATAATCATGCCGCGGCGCAAACCGTCGGAGGTACCCAGCGCGATGGTACGGACAATGCCGTCGCCCAGCTGCTGTTGCACTTCCAGCGTCAGTTCCGAGCCTTCCATTTTCAAGGCGTCATACACCTTGGGCATCGCGTTACGTGGGAACTCAACGTCCACCACTGCGCCGATACACTGAACGATTTTGCCGTCAGCCATGTTCGTTCCTTCAAAAGTAATTTAAATTCCTGGCAGCCCGAATACGTGCGTTCGCTCTGAAAGCGGCATGTAGCCGAGTTGCGTCTTTTTTCTAGTCAGTTGGAGACAGAGTAATTCGTCGCCCTGCGGCGCCTCTTCAACTCTGTCCCGCAAGGGGCGTTAAACCGCAGCCGCTCCGGAAACAATCTCCGACAATTCCTTCGTAATCGCTGCCTGACGCGTCTTGTTATACACAAGCTTCAATTCACCAATCACGTTGCCGGCGTTGTCGCTGGCAGACTTCATCGCGACCATACGCGCCGATTGCTCGGACGCCATGTTTTCTGCGACTGCCTGGAAAATCAATGCTTCTACATAGCGCAACAGCAATTCATCAATGACCGATTGCGCATCTGGCTCGTAAATGTAATCCCATGCGTGATTACCTTTATCGGCTTCCAGCTTGTCGGCGGACAACGGAAGCAGTTGCTCCAGTGTCGCTTCCTGACGCATCGTGTTGATGAACTTGGTGTACACGACGTACACCGCATCCAGACGACCTTCCTGATACGCGTCGAGCAAGACTTTCACAGGACCGATGAGCTTGTCGAGATGCGGGGCATCCCCGAGTTGCACCGCGTGCGACACCACTGTCGCACCGATACGATTCAGGAAACCGAATCCCTTGTTGCCGATCGCCACTGCATCGATCTTGTTGCCCGTGCTTTCGACTTCGCGCATCTTCGTCGTCAGCAAACGCAGTGCATTGGTGTTCAATCCGCCGCACAAGCCTTTGTCGGTTGTGACGACGACGAAAACAACGCGCTTGGCGCTGTCTTGCGACACCAGGAACGGATGCGTGTACTCGGGGTTCGCCTGAGACAGGTTGGCCGCGATGTTACGAATCTTTTCGCTGTAAGGGCGAGCCGCACGCATCCGCTCTTGCGCTTTGCGCATCTTGGATGCAGCGACCATTTCCATCGCCTTGGTGATCTTCTTCGTATTTTCTACGCTCTTGATCTTGCCTCGAATCTCTTTGCCTGAAGCCATGCTTAGTTACTCCTTATGCACAGTTAGGGTCAGAACGATTTCTTGAAATCTGCAATCGCGGCGGACAGTGCAACTTCACCGTCTTTGTCGAGCTGCTTGGTTTCTTCGATCTTCTGCAACAGAGCGGCGTGGCTGCTCTTCATGAAGCCATGCAGACCCGATTCAAATGCCAGCACTTGCTTGACTTCGACATCGTCGAGGTAACCCTTGTTGACCGCGAACAACGAACATGCCATCAGCGAAATCGACAACGGCGAATACTGTGCCTGCTTGAGCAATTCGGTGACGCGGGCGCCACGATCGAGCTGCTTGCGGGTCGATGCATCGAGGTCCGACGCAAACTGCGCAAACGCAGCCAGTTCACGGTACTGGGCCAAGTCGGTACGGATACCACCGGACAGATTTTTGATGACCTTGGTCTGGGCAGCACCACCGACGCGCGACACCGAAATACCGGCGTTGATCGCAGGACGGACACCGGCGTTGAACAGGGAGGTTTCCAGGAAGATCTGACCGTCGGTGATCGAAATCACGTTGGTTGGAACGAAAGCGGAAACATCGCCAGCTTGTGTTTCGATGATCGGCAAAGCAGTCAGCGAACCGGTCTTGCCCTTGACTTCACCTTTGGTGAACGCTTCGACGTAGTCCGGGTTCACGCGTGCTGCGCGCTCAAGCAAACGGCTGTGAAGGTAGAACACGTCGCCAGGATAGGCTTCGCGACCTGGTGGACGGCGCAGCAGCAGTGACACTTGACGGTACGCGACGGCTTGCTTGGACAAATCGTCATAGACGATCAGTGCATCTTCGCCGCGGTCACGGAAGTACTCACCCATCGCGCAACCGGCGTACGGTGCGACAAACTGCATGGCAGCCGATTCGGAAGCCGACGCAGCGACGACGATCGTGTATTCCATCGCGTTGTGCAGCTCGAGCGAGCGCACGATGTTCTTGATCGACGAGGCTTTTTGACCGATGGCGACGTAAATACATGTGACGCCCTGGCCCTTCTGGTTGATGATCGCGTCGATCGCTACCGCAGTCTTGCCGGTTTGACGATCGCCAATGATCAGTTCGCGTTGACCGCGGCCGATTGGCACCATCGCATCGATCGACTTCAGACCGGTTTGCATAGGCTGCGATACGGATTGACGGGCAATCACGCCTGGAGCGATCTTTTCGATCGGGGCAGTCAGCTTAGCGTTGACAGGACCTTTGCCATCAATTGGTTGACCCAGTGCATTGACCACGCGGCCGCACAGTTCAGGACCAATCGGCACTTCCAGAATGCGGCCGGTACATTTGACCGTGTCGCCTTCGGAGATGTGCTCGTAATCACCCAGGATCACGGAACCGACCGAGTCACGCTCGAGGTTCAGCGCGAGGCCGAAGGTATTACCTGGGAATTCCAGCATCTCGCCTTGCATCACGTCGGACAGACCGTGGATGCGGCAGATACCATCGGATACCGAAATGACCGTACCCTGATTGCGGATCTCGGCGCTGTCGCTGAGACCTTGAATCCGGCTCTTGATCAGTTCGCTGATTTCGGACGGGTTGAGTTGCATATAAACTCCTAAAATTTTTCTCTGGCTTACGCGAGGGGCAAGGTTGGCAAGATCACGCGGTGAGCGCGACCTGCATCTGTTGCAGCTTTGCGCGCACCGACGTGTCGAGCACTTCGTCACCGACCACTACGCGCACACCACCAATCAATGTCGCATCGATCGACACCAATGGATTGAGTTTGCGACCGAATTTCTTTTCCAGCGTGATGATCAGCGCGCTGACCTGCTCCGGCGTCATCTCGAACGCACTGACGATGTCCGCATCCGCAGCGCCTTCTTCGGTATTTTTCAATACCTGGAATTGGGCGTCGATTTCGGGCAGCAAGGTCAGGCGACCATTTTCAATCAGCATGGTGATGAAGTTATTGGCTTCGGCACCCACTGGCGATTTGACGGCAGACAGAAATGTGGCGGCAATATCCGCGTCCGAGATTTTCGGGTTGTGCGTCAGGGCTTGCAGATCGGGATCTGCAGCGACCTGGGCCATCTCCGCGACCAGACCAGACCATGCGGTCAGGTCTTCTGTCTTTGCGATGCGAAACAAGGCTTCGGCGTAAGGGCGGGCAATCGTTGCGAGTTCGGCCATGATTACAGCTCGGTTTTCAGTTGGATCAACAAGTCGGCGTGAACTGCCGCATTGACTTCACGCTTCAGAATCTGTTCAGC
>AEPR01000653.1 GCA_000195205.2 Oxalobacteraceae bacterium IMCC9480
GCCATGCGTGACCAGATCAGCACGTTGGCCGGCGCTTCCGGCACCAGGCCGACGCTGATGACGGGTACATCTTCCTGATATTGATTTTCAGCCAGTAGCGTCGATAGTGTGGCGTGCGAGGGTTCCGCCAGCGCGCCCGCATAACATTGCAAGGTCAGGCATTGGGTGGCGGATTCGGTCAGTTCGATATCGATATTGCCTACCGTTAGCGTGCAGGACAGGCCCGACGGTGCGCTTAACGGTGGTTGTTCCAGACCCAGTTGGGTCAGGAGCAAGGTGATGATGCGAGGGGGTCTTGACTGGATCATCATGGCAGTCTCTCCGGAGTGAAGTCTAACTATAGGTTTGCCCTGGTCACGACTTGGTTCCCTGTTGTTGTCACTGCGGTGGCAGAAGCGGATGGGTGCAGCATGCAGATCAGTGCAGCGGGTTCGGGCTTGCCGATGCCATAGCCTTGGGCGTAATTGACGCCCATCGTGCGTAGGCGCGCGCGTATCGCGTCGTTTTCAACAAATTCGGCGATGGTCTGCTTGCCCATCACGTGGCCGATGTTGTTGATGGCTTCGACCATGGCCAGGTCGGTGGGGTCGGTGAGCATGTCCTTGACGAAGCTGCCATCGATTTTCAGGTAATCGACCGGCAAGTGCTTGAGGTAGCTGAACGACGACATGCCGGCGCCAAAATCATCGAGCGCGAAGCGGCAGCCGAGCTCGCGCAAGCGCGTGATGAGCGTGGCGGCTTTGGCCAGATTCGCGATCGCGGCTGTCTCGGTGATTTCGAAACACAGCATCGACCACGGCACGTGATGCAGGCGCTGCTGTTCCAGCAGGTACGCAAAAAAATGATCATCCCCGACCGATCCGCCCGACAGATTGATCGCGCAAGTCGTGATGCCGATGCCCGGTAGCGCCAGCATCCGGAACGTATGGCGAATGACCCAGCGGTCGATCTGGCTCATCAGCCCGTAGCGTTCGGCGGCGGGAATGAAGGCCATGGGCGCGATCAGGCGGTCGTCGTCGTCGAGCAGCCGCAGCAGGATTTCGACATGAGCGTACGGCAGGTCATCGTCGCCTGCCGTAGTCCGTAGCGACACGATGGGCTGGGCATATAGGCAGAAGCGGTCGCGTTCCAGCGCATTGCGGATGCGTGCCACCCAGGTCATTTCATGGTGGCGCACCGTCAGTTCGATATCGTCGGTGCGATAGACATGCACCCGGTTGCGGCCTTTTTCCTTGGCCATGTAGCAGGCGGCATCAGCCGATTTCATCACTTCCTTGAGCGTGCTGCCGCCGCGCGCGAGCGCCACCATGCCGACGCTGACGCCGACGGTAAAGCGCTGGCCGCCCCAGATGAAGCGGATAGCGGCCACGCTTTCGCGCAATTGTTCGGCAATCCGCATCGCATCGCTGTCGCCACAGTCCAGCAGCACGATGCCGAATTCGTCGCCACCGAGCCGGGCCAGCAGGTCGCCCTCGCGGATACTCTGTTGCAGGATCATGCTGATCTGGCAGATCAGCTCGTCGCCGGCGGCATGTCCGCAGGTGTCATTGACGACCTTGAACTGGTCCAGATCGAGGTAGAGCACGGCGTACTGCCGCTGCGACGCGGTGTCGCTGATGAGCGCATTGAGCCGGGCTTCGAAGGCGCGCCGGTTGAGCACGCCGGTCAGTGCATCGTGGTTGGCCTGGTGGCTCAGTTCAGCCGCATGCCGGCGTTCGTCGCTGACATCGTGCAGCACGACGACGGCGCCGATGATGGCGCCGGCAAAATTGTGGATAGGCGCCACCGAACAGTCGATCGGAACGATGCGCCCGTCCTGCTTGTGCAGCAGCAGCGTATCGACGGACCCGGGCGTATCACCACCGCGGATGGCCGGACCGACCAGATCGCTGATCTGGAGGCCGCTGGTTTCACTGACGATGCAGCAGGCCACGGCCAGCGCCCGGTTACGCAACGCGGTGACCGGCTCGCCCAGCAAGTCTTCGGCAACCCGGTTGCAGTAGGTGATGTTGCCGTCGGTGTCGGTGGTGATGACGGCGTCGGCGATCGCGGCCAGTGTGACCTGGGCCAGCTCCTTTTCGCTGAACGCGTTCGCCTCGGCGGCTTTGAGGTCGCTGATGTCGGTGAGGGTGCCGACCATGCGCACCGGCGTGCCCTGTTCGTCGCGGACCACTTGCGCGCGCGAACGGCACCACAGATAGTCGCCATCGCCGGTCTTCAGGCGGAACTCGATGTCATACGGAGTCGAACTGCGGAAATGCAAGGCGGCAGCGGCCCGGCAGCCGGCACGGTCATCGGGGTGCATCAGCTCCATGAAGGCGGAAGGGACGTCGTTGAGCACGTCGTCCTGATAGCCCAGCAACTGGCTGATCCAGGGCGAGTAATACACCGTGTCGGCGCGGATATCCCAGTCCCACAGGCCGGCGCTGCTGCCGGTGAATCCCAGCGACAGGCGTTCTTCGCTGTGGCGCAGCTGCGATTCCAGGCGCTCGCTGCGGCGGGCCACCAGCCGCATCAGGACGATGCTGGTGGCGATGAGCAGCAAGGCGACACTGCCGAAACCAAGCACCAGCAGGTTACGGATCAGACGGGAGGCGTCACCCAGCGCACTCGAAAAACCGGCTTCGAGCGGGGTCAGGAGATCGTTGATCCGGTTGATTTCTGCCAGCGCATCGGGGGTGGATTGGCGTGGCTGCTTACCGGCAAAGCTGTCGTGCAGCGTCGTGCCGATCAAGCGCAATTCGGCCATGTGGATGTCGGCCTGTTCCCAGTAGCCAATCGCGCGGGCGATATCGGGTTGCCACTTGAAGTGGCGATACAGCCGGATCATGCCGTCGATGTCTTGCGGGTCGACGCCGCCATCCATGAAGCCCTGGCGGGCGATGGCCAGATCCGGAGCGGGCTTGTTCATTTCAAGGCGGGCGCGGCGGTCGCCGGCGGGCACTTCCAGGCGCGCGAGAAATTGCCGGTAGTCGCTGTCGTTGCCAGTACCGGCGTAGCGGCTGAGCTGATGGATCGCTTCTTTTTGGGCTTTTGACCACAGGCTTTCGGCACCGACATAGGCCCGCAGTATCGACATCACGCTGATGCTGATCACGGTCAGCGTCGTCAGTGTCAGCACGACGGAGACCAGCAGGACCAGAAAAACAGAAGTGCGCTTGATCACGATGAGTACCTCGAAGCAGGTGGCTGACGTGGAACGCTGAACCTTTTTTTGACGGTCGATTATTGCACCGGACGCCTGCCGGCAACGGATATCGACAAAATAAACCCGTTAAAACCAGCTGTTGCCGGCGCTGAGGTTAAAGCCGGTGTACTCAGCGGCGCGCCGGTAGCGTCAGCCCGACCAGCACCGGATCATGGTCCGAAGCGCGCCATGGCGTGGCGGCATAGCGGTCATCGGGTTTCGATTCGGTGTTGTAGTCGAGCACTGCGGGTTCGTCGGCATTGGCATGCCAGATCGTCACGCCACTGACATGCGGTGCCAGCGTGCGGCTCGCAAAACCATGGTCGAGCGCACCGGCCATACCGGCAAACACGTACGAATAACGCTCGGCCGGTGGCAGGCGGCGCAGCAGATCGGCATGGCCGGCGGCTTCGATCGTCCGGATAGGATCTTCGTCCAGATACGCATTGAAGTCGCCCAGCATCAGCACATCGCCATCTCCGGAACGGGCCACCAGCGTATCGACCCACTGCAGCAGAGCGCCGGCCTGACGGCTGCGCGCCGCATTCCAGCAACCCTGGCCGCGATCGCGCTCTATGCTGCGGGTATCGGACGGACAGCTACTCTTGCTCTTGAGATGACTGAGCACCATCCAGAAACTGCCGTTGTTGTCGCGCGCGGCAAAGTGCTGCGCCAGCGGCGGACGCACGCCGCCGTCGACCAGAAACCCGCGCGTCGGTGGCAGTTCGCGCGGGCCGAGCGTGAGCACGCGGGCCGGCTTGTAGATCAGCGCGACCTTGATCACATCGCTGCCCGGCACGCCGCTATCGATCGCGGCATATGTGTTGTCGCCGAGCCGGGCATTGAGCGCGCCGACCAGGTCTGCGAGCGCGGCCGGGTTATTTTCGATTTCCATCAGCCCGAGCACATCGGCATCAAGGCCGGCAATCGCCGCGACCAGCTTGTCGCGCTGGCGGCTCAGTTCGAGGGCGCTACCGGCACCGCGCGCACCGAGCGTGGTGAAGTAATTGAGCACGTTCATGCTGGCCACCCGCAGTGTTCCGCCGACCGCAGCCGGTGCCGGCGGACGTGGATTGGCCGGCGTGAAGACCACCGCTCCGGTCGGCACGATGCGCCAGCCGCTGGTGCTCCAGCTCAGGATGCCTTGGAGTCCGCTGACGGTATCGCCGCTACGGCGCGTGCCGCTGCTGCCGGCGGCCGACAGGTACGGCACCGGCACCGGCGAGACCACATTGGCACCATCGTCGAGCAGGATTTGCGCGCGCGCATTGGCTGCCACGACGGTGGCCGCGTCGCGTCCGGCCGGATCATTGTTCGGTTGCCACAGACGGCCGTTGACCGACAGCAGCAGCTCGCCATGGCGACCGAGGTCGTGGTTACCGGTGACGGTCAGGGTTTGCGGCAGTTGCACCAGCATGCCTTCGAGCGCTTCGAGTTCTTTGTCGCTGGCGACGGGCAATTGCAGGACATGGGGCGTGATTTGCGGGCCGGTACCGCAGACCGAGATCGTGCTGACGCTGCTGATACGGGTCAGCCGGTCCGGATCGGCGCTGCTGCTTTTGTATTCTTCGATGGTGCCGCTGACCTGCACGTACTGGCCGCGCGCGACCCGTTTTGCGCCGGACGGCAAGTAGACAAAGATGCCTTCGGAGGTGGCGGCGTTACCGTCCGGTTCGGCTTGCTGCAGAAAAAATCCGTGCAGCTGGCGGGTCTCCTGGAAGTCACCGGTAACGACGCCGCGCAGCGTGACCAGCTGGCCGGTGCGCGGACTGAGACGACCACTGCCCTGGACCGAAGTGATATTGCGCAGTGCGTTTGGCGCGGTCGGACAGGGCGGTGCGCCGGCCACGGCACGGATGGCGCTGGTGCGGGTCAGCGGTGCGGCCTGGCCGCTGTCGCTGCTGCCGCCGCAACCGGTCAGCAACAGGGCAAAGCAAAGGAAGGTACGGCAGGAAAAATACGGCATGGAGTCTCCCGGGATCGGACTACGGATGCGCCTGGCAGGCGCTCTGCGTAGTAGACCCCGGTGTGACGCGGGCTGGCAATCGGGCTGGTGAGCGGCTGTGCTGCAGCAAGGCTGCGCGAGGACAAACCGGCTGGCCGGTGGCGAGCAAGCGCAACAGATTAGCGGTTAGCGCCCATAGGCGCTAAGGTTTCTGCACGGTTCGTGGGTTGGTTTGGGGTGCGGTCGCCGGCAGTATCGTAGGGTGTGCCCACGCGAATACACCGGAAAACGGTTGGACTTGACGATGGA